>PBKX01000006.1 GCA_002722215.1 Flavobacteriales bacterium
GTACTGATCAAATTGCCTGTAACTTCAACGAGATAGCTACTGACTCTTGTGTTGAATGTTGTATTTATCTAGATGGCATTTGTGAAACATGTGAAGATGGACAAGTCCTAGATAATGATATTGATGACGATCAAGTTTGTAATGATGATGAAATTATAGGATGTCAAGATCAAGCGGCATGTAATTATGATAATACAGCAACAGACCCAGGTCAATGTATTTATGAGTTGGAATTTTATGACTGCAACAACATCTGTATAAATGATGTCGATGGTGATGGGGTTTGTGATGAATTAGAGGTTGTTGGATGTACTGATAATGCCGCATGTAACTATAACCCTTACGCAACTGACCCATGCAATCAAATAGATGGGTTTTCATATATATCGTCATTTGAAGGTAAAGATTATTATCTTTCAAATACTACAGCCTCATGGACTGATGCAAATAATTTATGTTCTGAGTCTGGTGGGAATCTTATTGTAATTGAATCAGAAGCTGAAAACACTTTTATTACAGATTTATTGGTGGATATCTCTCAACTATTTTATCCATCTGCAATTTGGCTGGGACTGACAGACCAAAATACAGAAGGTAATTGGGAATGGGTTAATGGCGCTGAATTCTTATATGAAAACTGGAATAACGAGTTGGCAAGTGAACCTAACAACTCAGAGGGAAATGAAGACTATGTCAACTTGTGGATTAACACAGGGGCTGACAACCAACCCCCGGGAACATGGAATGATTGGGATAATACAGCATCAATTGGCCCCGAAAACCCAAATGAGGGGCTACTGTTTATTTTAGAAATAGACCCATTAAATCAAGACTGCTGTATTTATCTAGATGGTATTTGTGAAAGTTGTGAAGATGGACAAATAGTAGATAATGATATTGATGACGATTTAGTCTGTGACGATGATGAAATTCCAGGGTGTACAGATCCAGCAGCCTGCAACTATGATGAGAGCTTAGGATGCACAGATGATGATGGTTCATGTTTTTATAGTGAAATAACTGTCGATTTCTCAACTCAACCAGCGAGTTGTGAGGCAATTTGTGATGGTGAAATAGAATTGACTATCAATAATGGACAACCCCCATTTTTTGTGGAATATATACTTAACGGCGAGGATGGATTTGAAACAACAATAACAGGTGGAGGACTAATCAACGCCTGCACTGGAAGTTACCTGGTAGTAGTATCTGACGCATTTAACTGTGAGTCCGAAGCCATGATGATTGTAGTTGGCGCTACAGAATTTGATACAGATGGTGATGGGGTTTGTGATAATGATGAACTACAAGGATGTACAGATGAAAATGCATGTAATTTTAACCCACTAGCAACTGAAGAAGACAATTCATGTGAATACTGCTATAGTGACTTGGGGGATATTGATGGCAATGGGTTTGATGATTGTGAATTAATAAATAATCAAGCATTTGAAAATGGAAACAATGCCGTTTACGACTGTAATGGATGTATCAATGACAGTGATTTTGATGGAGTTTGTGATGAATTAGAGGTTGTTGGGTGTACAGATAATAATCTAGATAGCACCAATGGGATCGCATGTAACTATAACGAATTAGCGACTGATCCTTGTCCAGACACTAATAATGACGGTGTATTAGATTGCTGCGAATACCCTATATACTATTATCTAGATTGTGATGAAAATTGTCTAAACGACAGTGATGGAGATGGAGTGTGTGATGAGATTGAAGTAAATGGATGTAATGATATCCTTGCCTGTAACTATGATGAGGAGGCAACAGAAAGCGGAAATTGTGTATATGCAATTGAATTTTATGACTGCAACAACATCTGTATAAATGATATTGATGGAGATGGAGTGTGTGATGAACTAGAAGTAGAAGGATGTCAAAATGGGGAAGCATGTAATTTTAACCCACTAGCCACTGACCCATGTGCAGACTGTTGCGCATTTGTTGATGCAGATCAAGATGGGTTTCCAGAATTTATTACTAGTGTGCAAAGCATTCAAGACATCGATTGCGCTGCTAATTCAGCAACAGGATACTCTCCTGGGGCATTCCTAATATATACCACTGGTGGTCTTGGTCCATATACATTAACTATGGATAATGTAGAGGAGTATTCAGATGATGGGATATTTGAAATTGAAGGCTTATCAGGTGGATCTTATAATATCTTTGTTTCAGATGCAAATGGATGTGAAACATTAGAAACAATTGACATTCAACAGCCAGATCAATTTGAGATTACCATTGAATACTTAAATTATGTTTCTTGTGAAAATTATTTTAATGGTGCATTAACAGGTTCTGTACAAGGAGGAACACCACCATATGAATTAGAGTGGCTAGCTGCTGATGGCACAGTTCTATCTACTGAACAGGATGTTAACAATCTAGTAGCTGGTATATATGCTTTTAAAGTTACAGATGCCAATGGATGCACATACCAAGAAGTAACGAATGTTGGAAATCCTAATCCGCTAGAATTAGACTTTTTAACAATAGGAGAAACAACTTGTTATGGTGGTAGTGATGGATACGTTGAAATTTTGGTTACTGGAGGAACTAGTCCATATACTGACATCTATACTGACATTAATGGCTCGAATGTTAATCCTAATCTGCTCTCAGCCGGAGATTATACTGTCACCATTACTGACAACAACAACTGCGTATGGATTGATGAATTTACCATTACTGAACCGGACCCAGTAGAAGTAAGTATTCAAGCTAATGAAACTGAAATTTGTGAAGAAGAAATGGTAACAATAGTTTCTGTTCCTGACAATTTCAGCAGTTACATATGGTCTGAAGAAGGAAGTGGAAATATTTTTGCAGACAATGATAGTAGCACAATCAACATAGCAGAAACTGGAAATTATATGCTAACAGTAATAGATGCAAACGGATGTGAAGCAACATCTAATATTATTGAAATTATTGTTTATGAAAACCCCGAAATAGTAATTAATGGAACAACAGAAGTGTTGGGCAACAACACATATACTTATTATGTTACTGGTCAAGGTCAACAATATGAATGGAGTATTGAAGATCCGGATATGGGAACAATTAATGGCAATAATAATGAAAGTAGTATAAGTATAACATGGGACCTTGAAGGTGTTGCAGAAATATATTTAACGCAAACAAGTGAGTTTGGATGCTCTACAACAGAGTCTATTGAAGTAACCATAGAATGGCCGACATATTTGGAAGAAGAATTAGAAGAACTAGAATTTACAGTGTATCCAAATCCATTTACTGACTATACGAATATAGAGGTTAACAATCCAAATAGCCTGAATTATAATTTATATCTATATGACATAAAAGGAGTTATGGTCAAAGCTTTTATTAACGAAACAAGAAAAGCAATTAAATTAGAAGAAAATTTAAGCAGTGGAATTTATCATCTTCAGTTAATTAGTTCGACAGGAAATCGCCGAAAACTAATTGTTGTTGAATAAATACTATAGTGACAAACTTAAACTCATTTTTTTGTTGCTTTCTAATTATTCTTTTTCTTGGATGCAACAGTAATAAAAAAAGGTATTTCGATGCGGTTGTGACTGGACACCCTCAAGCCACCCAAATTGGAATTCAAGTCCTTGAAAATGGAGGAAATGCAATAGACGCCTCTATTGCTGTACAATTAGCACTTTCAGTTTGCCTACCCAGTGCCGGAAATATTGGTGGAGGAGGCTTTATGATATGTCGAATGAATAGTGGTAAGGCCTACGCTCTTGATTTTAGAGAAAAAGCACCAAAAAAGGCAACACGTAACATGTACTTAGATCAAGATGGGAACATCGTTGATTCCCTAAGTACATATGGCCACTTATCCATTGGTGTGCCCGGAACCATTGATGGTATCTTTGAAGCTCACAAAAAACTAGGTAGCATGAGTATGGATAGCTTATTTAATTATGCTATTACATTAGCACAAAGGGGCTTTCCAATAACACAAAAACAAGCAAAAGAGTTGAATTATTATCAAAAAGATTTTAAAAAATTTAATCCCAATAATAATTATTTGCAATCAAATAAATGGATAGAAGGAGATACTTTAAAACAAGTAGATTTAGCCAATACACTTCGAATCATAAAAGATGGGGGGAGAAAGGGTTTTTATGAAGGTGAAATCGCAACTAGCATCATAGAAACAACAAAAGAAAATGGTGTTATTTCAATCTCCGATTTAAAAAACTATAAATCTATATGGAGGGAGCCTATTATATTCCCATTTGATGATTATACATTAATTAGCATGCCCCCACCATCTAGCGGTGGCATTGCATTAGCACAATTATTAATGATGTTGTCGAATTTTGACTTAAACAATGTCGAACATAATAGCATTGAATATATTCATTTATTATCTGAAATAGAAAAAAGAGTGTTCGCCGATAGGTCAATACATTTAGGAGACATGGATTACTATAGTGTTCCAATAAATGATTTGTTAAATTTTGATTATAATCAAGACCGAGCAAAAAAAATCAAGCTAAAAAAAGCAACCCCATCAAATAAAATATCAAATGGAGAATTTAAAAAACTGGAAAGTGAAGAGACAACCCACTTCTCAATAACCGACAAGTATGGGAATGCTGTATCTGTAACGACTACATTAAATACTAATTATGGATCAAAGGTTTTTGTAAATAAGTATGGATTCCTATTAAATAATGAAATGGATGATTTTAGTTCAAAACCCGGTCACCCCAATGTATATGGCCTATTAGGTTCTGATGCAAATGCAATAGAACCAGAGAAAAGAATGTTAAGTTCAATGACACCAACAATATTAGAAAAAAATAATAATTTATTCCTAGTTCTAGGAACACCAGGAGGATCAACAATTATCACATCTGTCTTCCAAACTATTCTTAATGTCATCTTATTTAAGATGCCAATTCAAGATGCCGTAGATGCACCTAGATTTCATCATCAATGGATGCCAGATAATATCTACGTAGAAAAAGTCCTCTACACAGACTCTTTGGTAAATCCACTAAATGCAATTGGACATAATATAAAAGAAAGAAGTAGTATTGGTCACGTGAATGCCATTTTATACAATCAGAATAGTATATCTACCGGCGCAGATCATAGAGGTGATAACTTGGGTAAAATATTACAATAAATAATAAATTTAACTTACTTTGCGAAACATTTCAACGGCCCTGTAGTTCAATGGATAGAATAAGAGTTTCCTAAACTTTAGATCTAGGTTCGACTCCTAGCAGGGCTACTCAGACCATTAAATCTATCAAAATTGATCTATTGATTCTAAAGATTTATATCTATCATATAGTCTTGTCTGATGGTTAGTTAAATTAACTTCCTCCCCCATTAAAAATAATAATTCAACATTATGAGACATAATATCCAAGATATCACCAGAAGACACAAATAGATTAGCGTCTTTGCCTAGCTCAAGGGTCCCTGTTCTATCTTCAATTCCTAATATTTTAGCTGCATTGAAAGTCATTAACTCTAATGCCTCTTCTTTACTTAATCCATAAGCGACTGTCGTTCCTCCCAAAAATGGTAAATTTCTAGAGCCCATCCTTTCCATATCACCTTGATAATTCAGACAAAATAATATCCCTTTATCTTTAAGGATTTTGGGAGTTTTAAAGGGCTGGTCAATATCACTATCTTCATAAGATGGGAGACTATGTGTTCTTTCCAAAACAATAGAGACATTATGCTCCAAAATAAAATCTGTTATTCTCCAGGATTCTGCAGCGCCAACAATGACAATCTTATCAATATTATAATGCTTGGCAAATAAGATTGCCTGCTTCATTCCATTCACTGTATTTGCATGCAAATACAAAGTGGCATTTCCTATGAACAAATCTTTCAACCCATCAAATCTTAAATCAAGAGTCTTTTTTTTCAACAAATTATATTGTTGTGCATTATCAAAAAAATCATAAAGTTCAAGTATAGATTTTTTTATTTTTTTTGATGCTAAATCTTCTTTTTCAACCTCCTTGTCCTTTGATGTAAAATCATGACTATGTATCCAGTGACCACGATGATATGTCTCAGGCCAATAAATATGAAGCCCATCATCTTCTAGATATGTGGCATCCTGCCAATTATTCCCATCTAATTTCATAATGGAAGAACGCCCACCAATCAGCCCTCCTCTTGGTGTAACCTGTGCAAGTAAGATGCCATTTGTTCTAACAGTACTTATCACAATAGATTCTGCGTTATATGCAATTTGTGACCTAACATTAGAATTAAAATTCCCAACCTCCTTTTCATCTCGGCTAGCCCTAACCGCATCTATTTCTGCTAAACCAAGAGTGCTATTAGGCAGTATTAATGAAGGATATATATGTTTTCCGCTCACATCTATTATTTCTGATTCTTTAGGACTAAAATAAACCTCATCGACAGGGCCAATTTGTTTAATTTTTCCATCTGAAATAATAATCGTTGTGTTTTCAATAACTTCTCCATTGCCAATGTGAGCAACACCTCCAATCAAAACTTTCTGAACACTATTTTGTGAATGTAGAGCTTGAAAGAAAAGAAAAAATAGTATTAAAATCTTTTGTGTCATTTTTTTGCATTTATAATTTTGTGTAACAGTCTTGCTTTTTCTTTTTTGATTCTTTCTCGATGCTTGAGGTCTTTTTCTAAAGAAAAATAACATCTCCCATCAACATATGTTTGCTCTACTATAGAATAGACAGACAATGGATTAGAAGACCATATCACAATATCAGCATCTTTATTTTTTTTCAAACTCCCAACATAATCATCTATATGTAACATTTTAGCAGGATTTAATGTAACTGACTTCCATGCTTCTTCTTGAGATATATTCCCATATTTAATCATTTTAGCAGCTTCTTGGTTTAATCTTCTCCCCATCTCTGCATCATCTGAATTAATCGCAGTATTTACACCGGCATCTGACAATAGAGCCGCATTATATGGTATAGCATCATTGACTTCATATTTATACGCCCACCAGTCTGAAAACGTTGACGCATTAGCTCCGTGTGCTTTTAGTTCATCGGCAACCTTATAACCCTCTAAAATATGGGTGAATGTATTAATTCGAAAATCGAAGCTATTAGCCAAGTCCATTAACATTAAAATTTCAGACTGAATATATGAATGGCATGTCACAAATCTTTCATGATTTAAAACCTCTACCAAGGCATCTAATTCTAAATTTTTTCTAGGCCTTAATCCTTTTTTGTTCTTTTTATATTTCTGTTGTTTCTCATCATATTCTTTTGCTCGCACAAAAGCATCATATATTATCTGCTCAACCCCCATTCTTGTTTGCGGGAATCGTGTGCGATATTTACTCCCCCAATTAGATTGTTTGACATTTTCACCTAAGGCAAATTTTATAAACGGTTTTGCTTTTTTGTATTTTAGTGCTTCTGCTAAATGGCCCCATCTTAATTTGATGATTGCAGATTGACCTCCAATTGGATTGGCAGATCCATGTAATAATTGCGCTATCGTTACACCACCGGCTAATTGTCTATATATATTAATATCATCCGGATTAATTACATCGCCAATTCTAACCTCAGAGGTAACAGCCTGAGTTCCCTCATTAACACCTTTTCGAATAGCTATGTGCGAATGTTCATCTATTATCCCAGAAGTAATATGCTTAGTTGAAGCATCAACCACTACCACGCTGCTGGAAGATTTGAAAATACTTGTATTTAAATTCTTTCCTACGGCAATAATCTTTCCGCTTTCAATTGCAATGTCACAACTATCCACAATGCCCATTGCTTCATTTGTCCAAACAGTAGCATTTTGAAACAAAACGGCCTCTTGTGCCGGCATCTCTCTAAAACCATATGNCATATTAGGNTATANTATTTCACTATGCATTTCAAGAGTATCATTTTTTAAATTGGAATCNATTNCNACAGAATTGTTTTTCATTTTTCTNAATTCCCACTCACCCCAATTTCCTAAAGAATCATAAAGTTCTCCNCGAANAACAGAATCAACAAAAGTTCCATTAAAAAAAGTTCCGTTTTGAACAAAGGATAATTTTTTGCCAATTAATTCTATTTTTTTTATATCATTTTTTGCTAATGAGTCATTTTTCGTTTTGGTTTGTATTTTTCTGTTTTTGATATACAACTCTATATCTTTAACCTTTTCTCTTTGAACAAAGAACTCGTAATCTCCAACCAAATTCTTTAAATTCATGTCGCTTACATCAAACTTTTTGCCATTAACCCAATTTTGATAAATACAAAAATTATCTGAAAAAATCTCTCCACTAAAAATTAAAAAATTAGCCCTTTTACCCTTAGAAATAGATCCAACCTTATCATATATATTTAAAAACTGAGCCGGACTATAAGTGAGTGACTTTAACAATTCAATTTTTGATACTCCTGATGAGATAATTTTTTTAATATTTTTATAAAAATCCGATACAGATTCTAAGCCGTGGGTTGTAATGGCAACATCAAGACCATGCTTAAGTAGAATGGATAAGTTAAAAGGGGCTGTGTCAACATGTTTCAAAGTAGACAAAGAAACATCTAAATTCTCATATGGATCATTGTTTAGCTTAAGCTTGGGGAAATTAATAGGGACAATTAAAGGGACATCTAGATTTTTAATTTCCTGAACCCTCTTATACTCATCTCCATTTGTTTTAATTATATATCTTTCGTTGAATTCAGCGGCAACTTTATTGGCTCGAAAAATAGATTGGCAATTATTTACCTCGAAAATTTTAGGCAAATTCTTTTTGTCTGCAAAAGATTCCAAAGAAGTATTAAAGGTTTTATTTTGATTTTGATACCATTCTAAATCATAATAGGATTGGCGCAAAAGAGCAATTGATCCCATTAGCGATTTAGGATATGACATTTTTGAACTTCCTTTATTGAAAGATAAACACAGTGCAGACGCATCTACAAATACAGATTCATGTGGCTTATCATACAATAAAAATATTAATGCAGATGTTCCTCTTATAATCCCATCTCTTTGAAGTGTATTAACTAATCCAAAGCCATTATTTATAAATTTTTCTGCTTCTTTAGTGTCTATTTTAAAATTATCCACAGCATTAAACTCCATCTTTAAAGCCGGGTTCCAGGAAGACACAGTAGATTCGTTTATATGGGGACTTTGTCCATAAGTAGTATATGGGTCGATAAATGATGGGCAAATTTGATATCCCTCTAAGTCAATGATCCTAGCTTCCTCTGGTATACGTATAGACTCCCCTATTTTAATAATTTTGTCCCCCTGAATCAATAATGTGGCACCCTCTATTTTAGTTTCATAGTCTATATAAATATCCGCATTAATAAAAGCGTGCATAATTTGGTCTGTTGAACGAACGCCATTTTTAGGAAAATTTTCTTGAGACAATAGTGTTAGTGAAAAAAAAATAACTGCTAAATATATTGGGAATTTGATATTTTTCATGCTAAAAATATGGACTACCACCTATAACTAAAATTAAGATATGGAATAGTCAATAGCCTAATGCGCTTATTCTCCATTCTAAATGTTGAACTAATACCAATATTAAAAAACTCCTGTTTCTTAATAGCTTCTATTTTTGGAAATACTATTTCCCAATAATCTACAAAATCCTTAATAGGTCTCAACAACCAAAGGTTTTTGTGTTTATGTGTCGAGAGTGGAATATCTAATCCTATAGAAATGTTTGGTGCAACAAAATCATCTAACCCCGCAATTCCGTGAACCCCCTTAATAGAAAAAACAGAATAAAATACTTTATCTAACTTCGATTTCCACAAATCTTTTTTTACACCCACAGCAACTGTATTTACTGCCAGCAAAGTCCCAAATCCTAGAAAAACTTCATTATTCCCATTGTGAAATATGGTTCTTGAATAGCCAATTAGACTTGCCCCAACCTTATGATCGAACAATCCTACAGATATATGATTTTTTGCATACTGCACAGTATCTAGCTGAGGCTGGGCACATAAAAATGATGATGCTAATAATAACCAATAAAATCTCATAGTCCAAATATAATAAGTTTTAGTATTTAAATCGACACCAATACATTCTCCCAATGTTATCTAAAGGATTGTTTTGGTAAAAACACACTAAATATTCCATTTAATAATCTGATTATAAAATAATTATACCTGATTATTTTTGCAATTTACTTATTGTATATATAAGTTTGTATAAAAAAATATATGTTATGAGATATTATATAATCTTATTCCTCTCTATAGGAACCATTTTTACTACTATGGCCCAAAGAAATGGAATTGGTATTCATGGTGGTGTAACTGCCAGTGGAACGTATGATTTAACAAATGGTTATGATGACACTGTAGATCCTGGAAATGGCTTTCTTGCTGGACTAAGATATAATGTTAAATTTGGCCCTATTGGACTGTGTGCCGAAGTAAATTATTCAAATATAACATATAATTATCCCCGAGTTGAAACCACATATTCTGGTTTTGGCTATACTTATACATATATAGACTCGTATGGTGGTAATGTAAGTTTAAATTATCTCTCGATACCCATACTTGCAAAGCTATACATAGGTGGGTTAAATTTACAAGCTGGGGTTCAAGCATCCAGCCTCCTTAATGGTAGATATAATGAAAATTATCCTGCTGGAGTAGAACAATACATACCAACTGACATTCAAGATCCTTGGTGGAATTCAACGATAAATGGGATAGAATACTGGGACTGGGAAGACATGGATATTGCTGCGGTATTTGGAATAGGAATAGACACGAAGGTAGGTCTATATGCTTCATTGCGGTCAACTGTTTCTATTACTCCTGCTTCAAATATAGATCTACATAATGCCGGAATTGACTCTTATGGAACAGATTGGCTATTTGGAAGCACTGATTTATTAAGAAGAGTTGTATCAAGTCAAATGTCTGTTGGATATAAATTTTAATAAAAATCCATTTAAAATAATACTGCAACTGAAAGATTAATCATATGTAGTTTGACACTGCCATTAGATGCGCTAATGGTAGTAGTGTTTCCAGTGTCCCAATTATCTAACAAATGACGATACTCTAAGTCTAATAATATAGAGCGACGAGGACGATAACACAAGCCAACGGTCGCGAAAGGATCTAACCTCTCATCACCAAATATTTCGTCAAATGACGAGTCATATGATTCATTTTCAGACCCAACATAAATGATGTTGTTTTTACTTATTAAATAATCGATACCCATACCAAAAATCAGGGACCACACATATGATAATTCAACATCAAAATTTAAATCGCCAGCAAAAGTAGCATGTGCTTGCTGAGAATCGTATATAGTATTATCCCCAAAGTCTATTTTTTGCTTAATTGTATACCTCCTATATGAAATTTCTGGCTTTACAATGATCACATCTGACAAAACAAAGCTTTTAAATAATCCAACCTTATAGCCAGGAACCAGTGAGTTTAAAAAATCAAAGTCATAAGCATCGTTATTCCCTGTAGGGGTTGCTGTAGTTAAGCCAACCCTGAATCCAACATCTTGTGCAAACAGAATATTGATACAAAAAAAAAATAATACTAAAACACTATTTTGCATCACCCTTTTTTAGTTTACTTAATTCTGAGACCAAGCTTTCCCAATCCTGTTCCTTTTTCTGAATCTTCTCTTTTTCTAATTCGTAATTAATGAAAAAATCAGGGGAATTTGTGAGTTCCTTAAATAAATCTGGTTGTGTTAATTTTTCATCTAACTCTTTTTTAGCATTTTCTAATACTGTTATCTCCCCCTCTATTTTAGAAATTTTATTTTCTATTTTTCTGATTTTTTTATCTAATTCTTTTCTTTGTTTGTATGATATTTTCTGAAAACTATCTTTTTTAACAATTACTGTCTTAGCCTTATTTTTAGTATTTAAACCATCTAATGTTTCTAGTTCTTTGAGTTTTAAAAACTCATTGATATCACCAAGGTGCTCTTTAATACATTGATTTTTAAACTCATATATCTTATTTGTTAGACCTTGTAAAAAATCTCTATCATGAGATATAATAATAAGGGTGCCATCAAATTTTATAAGAGCTTTTTTGAGGATATCCTTGGAAACAATATCTAAGTGATTAGTGGGCTCATCCATGATTAAAAAATTAACAGGAGATAGTAATAATTTACATAATGAAACCCTAGCTCGCTCACCCCCAGAGAGCACAGAAATCTTTTTATTAACATCATCATTTGTAAACAAAAAAGAGCCCAACACATCTCTTGCCTTAAGACGGGTTTCCTCAGTCATAGAATCTTCAATAGTTTTTAAAACGGTACTATCTGGATCTAAAAAATCTACTTGATTTTGTGCATAATAACCAAGCTTAACATTATATCCTAATTCTGTCCTACCATCAAAGTCAATATCACCAACGGCAATTTTAGCTAAAGTTGTTTTTCCTTCTCCGTTTTTGCCAACAAAAGCAATTTTTTCTCCTCTATTGATCTCTAAATTAATGCCCTTAAGAACATTCAAGTTGCCATAACTCTTAAATATATTTTTCATCCTAAATGTAACCTTTCCGCTGTGAAGAGCTGCTGTAAAGCTGAAGTTTAATTTGCTTAAATCTTGCTGCTCAACCTCTATAATCTCTAACTTTTCTAGCTTTCTAATAAGTGTTTGAGCAAAAGCAGCTTTGTTTTTTTTTGCCCTAAACTTATTAATCAACATTTTTGTTTGCTCAATATATTTGTCTTGGTTTTTTTTTGCCTGATATTGTTTTTCTTGGCGGTCTTTTCTTAATTCTAAATACTTACTATAAGTAGCTTTATAGTCATTAATTTTAGAAAACGCCAAC
Organism: Flavobacteriales bacterium; assembly: GCA_002722215.1. GTDB lineage: Bacteria > Bacteroidota > Bacteroidia > Flavobacteriales > TMED113 > SP256. The sequence continues at coordinate 12,846 of PBKX01000006.1, forward strand.
TCAATGGTTCTATTTGTAATAGAGTCTAAAAATTTTTTATCATGTGAAACAAGAAGAACCGCTCCAGTATATTCTGTTAGCCATTTCTCTAACCATACAATCGAAACTATATCTAGATGATTAGTCGGCTCATCTAACAATAAAACATCTGGATCTTTTAATAGTATTTTTGCTAATTCGATTCGCATTCTCCATCCACCACTAAATTCCGAAGTTGATTTATTATAGTCCTCTCTATTAAAGCCGAGGCCTTTGAGGATTTTATCTATTTTTAGATTCACATCATAGCCCCCTTCCATTCTTAGAGATTCTTCAACAACAGCCAATCTATCAAGTAAACCCATATATTCCTTGGTTTCAAAATCCGTTCTTTCTGAAATTTCTGTATTTAATTGATCTAACTCTTGATTGTATATCTCAATATTGCTAAAAACCTTGTGCATTTCTTCAATTAGGGTGTATTGATCTTGAAAATCAATGTCTTGCTGGAGATAACCAATAATAAGATCTTTAAATCTAGAAACTTTGCCTTCCTTAGGCTGTAAATTATTGGTCAGTAGTTTTAATAATGTAGATTTTCCTGAACCATTTTTACCAACCAGACCAATCTTATCGCCTTTATTAATCATAAAAGAGATGTTTTCAAAAACATTTTGAGCACCAAAATAAAGAGACAAATTATCAACAGATATCATATATGGCTAAAAATATATTTATAGCTTTTCCCACCTCAAAATATTGCCTGCCAAATCCTCAGACAAAAACATATCTGATTCTAATTGAAGAATTTTTTGACTACCGAAGACGGTGGAAGTTGAGAAAAAATAAACACCATCATTACTATTATCAAATGATTCATGGAATAAGCTTAATGTATTTTCACAGACATTAAAAGACCAAGACCCAGTAGAAAAAGAAGAAGAAAAACTCGACGGAATAGTTAAAATTTCACAATTCGTGTCATCATTTAGTATGAGATTAATAGACTCAAAGGTCTCATCTAATTCACAATCAAATGTAGGTGAGAAAGAAAAAATACAACTGCCAAATGGATCATGCATGTCAACCAAATTCCATATCCCCTCCATTACAGACTGTGAGTGCTCTGGATACCTACAATCCTCACTGAATCCATAATTACATGCTTCCGTATCATTACATGTTCGATCACAACCAAATAAAGAAAACAAAAACACTATTAAAAAAAAGCCTGTTTTTTTCATATCATAAAATCTGTTTTTAAAGATAAATAATTAATTTAAAACATCTATATATCCCCGATTATAATAATCTCCATCTGAATATTGGAATTTATGCTTGACTAACACACTTATCACAATTTTTTTCATCTTATCCGAATTCCCCGTAATAATTTTTAATGGAACTGAAAGTTGATGTTTTAAAACAAAGTCTTCTACTAAATTAAAAACCTCACCATGTTGCACGCCATGTAAATCTAATTTATAAATAGGCGGAAACTTTTGGCGGAACCTCTTTGTCATAATTAAAATCTAATTTAAAAATTTTAATTATCTATATATAGAAAGAAATAATAATATTTTTTTAGGTTTATCACTTAAATTTAATTATACTGTAGTATGGATTATACTGACATTGAAAAGATTAAAAAAATAATAAGTTCATCTATTTTCGATAGAATTTTTTATTGGAAAAATATCATTATTCGCTTAACAGAGCTTAAAACATCTATTGAAAAACAAGAAGAAACAGAGGAAAAGATAAACGTATTAGAAAAAGAATACTATGATTTAAAAAGCGACCACAAGGCTGAATTAAAAATATCTGAAAATCTAAAAACAAAAATTCAAATTCTTGAAAATGAAAAAGAAATTCTTGCGCCTTTAAAAATTAAAAATATTGAGCTTACCAATGAGCTAAATAAAATGAAACAAGAAGAAAATACAAAAAATACAATTCGAGACTCACAAATTGCTCAATATGAACAATTTGAAAATAATGCAAGAGAACGAGAAAGAAAAGCTATAGAATTAAAGGAATTAAGGGACAAAGAAAAAGAAGACCTTATTAAAAGGACTTGGCAAGATCATGAGCTCAATGTAAACAATGCCATTAAATTAATCTGTCAAGAAGAATCCATCACATTTATAGAAGAGTGGCATCACGATAAGAAGCCAGATAATGTTATCCAAATTTGTGATGAATATATTGTATTTGACGCAAAAAGCCCTGGAAAAAATCAAGAATTAAGCAATTTTCCAAACTACATTAAAGATCAGGTTGGGAGATTGTCAAAATATGCAAACCATAAAGATGTAAAAAAACATTTATTTCTAGTGGTCCCAGAAAACACTATCCACATCTTGAAAGCTCTTACATATAATGATTCAAATTATTGTGTTCATATTATTTCTCCACAAGCTCTTAAGATCACAATGTGGTCACTAAAACAAATCGAACTATATGAATTTGCAGATAAACTTTCACCTGAAGATCGCGAAAACCTAGCGAGAGTATATGCGGGATCACAAAGCTATATAAAACGAAGCATTCAAATACATAATGACTTAAATGAAAAAGGATTAGATTTAATTGCACAAAATATGAAATTAATATCTAAAAAAAGCTTGGAAGGAATCAAAGAAAATGCACTAGAATTTGAAAAGGGGGATATTGTGAACGTTAGCAAACAAAACAGAGGGAAAATAATAGACTTAGAACAAGAAGAGGTTCGACAAAAAGAAATCAAATTTAAAGCCGAAACTCGAACTATTATAGCACCAAATCAAAAATCCCCCCCCCCCAACAACACTTAACATTAAAATAATTTAGAATTAAAATTTTAAAATTTAAATATATAATTTTAGGTTTTTTATATTTACTAATATGATCCGAAACATAGCGTTTATTTTTATTATTTTACCAATAATCTGTTTTTCTCAAACTAATATTAGATTATCTGGGTTCACCAACTACGATGCATGGACACATATGGATCCATTTTATTTAGATGAGCCAAATCAAGATTTAGATAATTTTCGACCAGTTGAATATGACGAGAGAATTACTCAAATTAAACTCACATTAGACAACCAATTAATGGAATATTGGATTGGGGCCTTTGGTGTAAAAATACATTTTATAAGAAGATGGAGCAATAGGAAACATACTGTAGATAGTGATGAGTATTTTGCATATAATTGGCCAATGACGCCATATCAAACTAGGGGTGATTACATATCTTATGGCGGAGAATTATATTTTGGTGTTCCAACAGGTACTTTGAAGCCTTATTTTGGTGTGGGTGGAGAATTTAAAATTGAAGGAACAACTAGCACATTTATTTATATTGACAACCAAACAAATGCCGCTGCCAATCCATATGCGTCTATTCCTGTAGACGAACATGTAGAANGAAGATTCGGATATTATGCAATTGTGGGTGTTGACTACATGNTGGGTAAATTTTTTATTGCACCGTTTATTCGATTATATTTCAATGAAATTAAAATTGATGANAAAATGATTATTCACGATCAGACTGANGACGCTCAATTTCGACCAGGGATTGAATTAGGTTTTATTTTTTAAAGCATTTTATGTACTATGAAAAAATGGATTTTCTTATTTATATTAATCCCCTTTATTAGTCATGGACAGATGGGTATTAGCCTAGGGGGACATAGTCATTTTACAACTGGACAAACACTTTTACCGATAAGCACAGATGAATTNACATCAGCAAATTATACTCTCCGTACTAATTCTATTGCATTAGACTGGAATACNGGAAGAAAATTTATCATTGGCGAAATCTGGTGTGTTTTTNGCTTNNCNTATAATACCACNAAAACAAACTATGANTTTTTAACAACACAGACAATGAATTATGAGATAATTGAACGCAGACTAGTGCCAAGTTTATCAATACAATATGTGTTAGCAAAAAACAATTTATTAAGATTATATTCAAGTATTGGTAGTTATGGNATTTTTGAAAATTTAAATTTGGATCAAGANANNAATCTANATTNAGAAACATCAATATATAAGTATAATAGCCTTATCCCNTTCATTAGATTAGGGGTGCAGCTTAACATGGGGACCTTTACTATTAATCCTTTTATTAGTTATGAGTTTCAAAATATATATTTTGATAGACTAAGTGACATCTCTTCTGAGACCCTACAANGGTCTTTAGAAAATGCCGGAGTNAGAACCGGATTGAGATTTGGTATTTTATTTTAAATTATGGNCTATAATTTAAAGTCGAAGGTTGAGTATAATAATCAAANTTTTCTATCACAGGTCCTGAAGATAACAAAATTAAATCTACAAATAAATCTGANCCATCATCACCAGNTTTAAATAAGCTNCCACTTTCTCCAATAGNGGCTTCAATTTCAAGATAATCAAACTCTCCAATTTGAGGNTGGGAAACACCAGNATAATCAATATATGTGAAATAGTAGATCCCTGGCGAGATTTTATAATACTGATCATATTCAAAATCTTCTGGTATATCAGGGCTATTAATAGTAAAANCAATCGGAGTNAAAACAGATCTAAATCTTAAAAAAACATCTCCATGTTGACCATCACTACCACAACCGAAAAAAATTGCGATAAATNAAAATAAAAGAACACTACGTAAATAATTCATCCATACTAATGTATGTATATTTATTTNACAATNAAAATGATAATTATGACAAAATGAAGNGATTGGATCCTTTGTGCTTATGGNTTATAATTTAAAGTGGAAACCACAGTATAATAATCGAAATTTTCTATTACAGGTCCTGAAGATAATAAAATTAAATCCTTATATAAATCTGCACCTGGCTCACCTGATCTAAATAAACTGCCCTTTGACCCTGGAGACGCCTCAATGTCTACATANTCAAACTCTCCAACTTGAGGNTGAGCAAGGCCATTATGATCTATGTATGTAAAATAATATCTACCTGGTGAAACTTTATAGTATCGATCATATTCGAAATCTTCTGGTATATCAGGATTATCAATACTAAATTCTGTTGGCATTAAAACAGATCTAAATCTTAAAAATGTATCGCCATCTGAGCCATCAGTACCACAACCAAAAATAATTACGATAAATGAAAATAAAAGAACACTATTTAAATAATTCATTATTGCAATTTATACATACTTTATTAATAATAAAAATCAACTATGCTTTATATTTTTAGAAATCTCGGAGAAACCACCATAAATATTGCGAACCCTATTATATCCCTTTGACTTGAGAAGAGAGCAAGCAATCATCGATCGATATCCACCGGCACAATAAATCAAATAATCATCCGATTTACTAATTTGATCCAAATTAGCAGTAAGTTGCGAAAGTGGGATATGTATGGAGTCCTGGACAAATCCNAATTTTAATTCCACCTCTTTTCTAACATCAATTACTTTAATGTTTTTATTCNGATTTAAAAATTCATCTGTTAAATGAATCGTTTCAATATTATGTATTAAACCCTGTTTTGATTGCCAATCAGCAGTGCCATAAGTATAGCCAATAATATTATGATAGCCAATTCTTCCNAGTCTTAATATAACCTCTNTTTCTTCATGAGGGTAACAAATAAGTAGGATTNCTGAATTAGGAGGCACAATGTTCCCAACCCAAGGAGCGAACATGCCAGTTTTACCAATATTAATAGATTTGGGAATAAACCCTTTCTCGAAATCATCAGGCATTCTAACATCTAATAACACNACATCTTCTTTAATTGCATTTTGTATATCCTGGAATTCTAATTTTTGTAAACTTTTTTTCAGCACAGTTGACATTGAATCATATCCATCCCTATTCATACTCACATCATGTTGAAAATACTTAGGAGCCNGNGAAATCCCATCNAAAACAAGCTTAACAAATTCTGCTTTTGACATAGTTTGAAGAGCATAATTAAATTTCTTTTGANCNCCAATGGTTGACTGTTTTTCCGAACTAATATTTTTGCCACAAGCTGAACCAGCACCATGACCTGGATATACGATTACATGGTCCGGCAATTGCATTAANATATTATGTAATGAATCATATAATAATGCCGCTAAATCTTCTGATTTCATATTAGAGTTAACNGCTAAGTCAGGACGACCAACCTCACCAATAAATAAAGTGTCACCAGTAAAAACTGAGTGTGGCCTNTTATCGTTTGACAANAATAAATAACACACTGATTCTAATGTGTGTCCGGGGGTATGTANTACTTTAATATTTAAATTGCCAAAAGAAAATTTNTCTTCATGCTTCGATCCAATAATATCATATGCTGTTTTAGCATTAGGCCCAAAAATAATTTCACAATCNGTTAATCGCTGNAATTCAATATGTCCTGAAACAAAATCAGCATGAAAATGTGTTTCTAATACATATTTTAATGTAGCCTTTCTTTGTTTCAATAAATTTATATATATAGAACTATCCCTAATTGGATCAATAATAATCGCCTCATGGTCTGATTCNATATAATAAGATGCTTGCGCAAGACAACCTGTATATATTTGTTCAATATGCATCTTTTATAATAATTCAATGAAAAATATCACTAAAGATAANAACAAAAGTGAAATTGAAAATAATTTCTTTATTACATTCATATTTATTTTGTTTAACAAATTCATTCCGATGATAACCCCCAACAAAGATGAAAGAAGNAAAAAGNCAATAAAATCCCATTCAAATGGAAATTCTAAAATGGCAATTTCTAAAATAATCGCTAACAATGTATTTAACATAATAATAAATAATGCACTAGATGCGGCTTGTTTCATATTCATTTTAGCAAATAAAATCAATGCTGGAACTATAATGAAACCACCNCCGATCCCCAATAGGCCAGTCAGCAATCCGATGAATATGCCAATCATAAACAATATAACATTAACATTGTAACCNATATCCCAAGTTGGTCTTTTAAAAAGTGAAAGTCCAGACAGAAAAATGATAACCGAGAAAAAAATCAACAATAAACTTTCCTTAGAAATATCTAATATATTAATGTATTCAGGGATACTTGGAAATATAAAAATTCTAGAAACAGCAGTAAAAAAAAGTGTTGGAAAAACAAAAAAAAATATATTTTGAATCTGAAAATTTTTTTGTTTTATATGCTTCACAGTACCAAACAGAGAAATTAAAAAAACCAATACTAACGAATAACTAGTCGCCTCATAAATGGAAAAATTAAATATGTATATTAATATAGGAATAATAATTATCGAGCCGCCAGAACCAAACAAACCAAAAAAAAGTCCTGCAAATACAAATAAAAAATAGCCTACTAATTCAACCATCTCATCAACTATTTAAAAGATTAAAAACAAAAATTAATAAAAAGCAATTTACAATTAATTAATATAATATAGACGACTGAATCAAAATCCAAGCTAATCAATACCTTACCTTTAGTAGGTTGTTCAACAATGCACTTTCCTTAGAAATATCTAATGTATTAATATGTGTTGTTAACAAAAAGATGTTAACAACAAAATGTTTTTTTTGTTTTGGAATGCTGTTTTTGTTTCTATAATTGCATATCAAATGAATATATGGGGGTATATTTATTCTGAACTGTATAAATACTAATCATTCCTAAAAGGATTAGTTGAATATCAGCAAGAGAGTCCGTTTAAAACGGACTTTTTTTGTTTATATAAAGTCTATTTTGGGCTAGTCATATCCTCCGGATTGACCAATTCGTTAAATTGTGACTCTGTCAAGAATCCCAATTCAACAGCAGCTTCCTTTAAAGTGATGTCTTTGGTATACGCATGTTTAGCAATTTTAGCAGCACTATCATAACCTATATGCGCATTTAGTGCTGTGACTAACATTAATGAATTATTTAAATTTTGCTGGATTTTATTTTCATTTGCTTCAATTCCGTTGACACATTTTTCTGTAAAAGAATTACACGCATCTGCTATAATTCTAGAAGAAAATAAAAAATTAAATGCAATCATCGGTTTAAAGACATTTAATTGAAATTGCCCCTGTGAACCGGCAAAAGAAATAGCCGCATCATTGCCAAATACTTGTGCACAAACCATCGTCATAGCTTCACATTGAGTGGGATTCACTTTTCCAGGCATAATAGAAGAACCCGGCTCATTTGCAGGCAATAAAATCTCTCCTATTCCACATCTAGGACCGGATGCCAATAATCTAATATCATTTGCAATTTTATATAGTGACACTGCAATTTGTTTTAATGCACCGTGACTCTCTACAAAAGCGTCATGAGTCGCAATTCCCTCAAACTTATTGCTAGACACTGTAAAAGACAAACTTGTAAATTGATTAATTTTATCTACAGTCATTTGATCATATCCAATAGGGGCATTGATACCAGTCCCTACAGCTGTGCCTCCAATTGGCAGTTGTGATAAATGATCCAATGTATTTTTTAATGCCTTAATACCATGATCTAATTGACATGAAAAAGCTGTAAACTCTTGCCCTAAAGTAATTGGAGTTGCATCCATTAAATGCGTTCGACCTATTTTAACTATCCTGGAAAAGGCATCTGACTTTCTAGATAATGCTAACCTTAATTTTTCCAAAGCAGGTAATGTTTTCTGTATAATCATTTTATAGCCCGCTATATGCATCGCCGTGGGGAATGTATCATTAGAAGATTGTGACATATTCACATCATCATTCGGATGTATCTTAATACCACAATTTTTCTTCACCAAATTAGCAATTACCTCATTGACATTCATATTTGTTTGAGTGCCTGAGCCTGTTTGCCAAATCACCAACGGGAAATGATCATTATACTCTCCCGATTCAATTTGATTACAAGCCAATTCTATGACTTCTTTTTTTTCTTCTGACAAAATAGACAATTCACAATTTGAATAAGCTGCCGCTTTTTTAAGCACAGAATATGCTTCAATAATTTCAAAAGGCATGCTAGCAATCGGCCCAATCTTAAAGTTGTCAACTGATCTTTGTGTCTGGGGACCCCACAGTTTGTCTTCTGGCACTAAAACTTTTCCTAAAGTATCAAATTCTTCTCTCATATTTTACAATACAGTTATTGTTATTTATTCAACAAATCTAATACATTTATTGGAGGTCTGCCTAAGACGGCAGAATTATCTTTAATTATAATCGGCCGCTCAATTAAAATCGGATGCCGACACAACAAGTCTACACATTGATCTTCCGTTAATGCTTTATGTTGATAATTTTCTTTGAATATTTTTTCTCCTTTTCTAATTAAAGAAAATGCGGAGATGTTTAACATTTTAATTATTTGTTTTATTTCTTTTTTGTTTGGCGGATGTTTTAAGTACTCAAAAATCTCTACTTGACAATTTTTAGACTCTAATATCGATAATGCTTCTCGACTTTTCCTACACCTAGGGTTATGATATATCTTCATATTATTATTCATTTTGACCTTGCATCATTAAATACTCTTTAATAAATAAATCTAAATCTCCATCTAAAACTTTCTGAACATTGCCAGTTTCAATATTGGTTCGTAAATCTTTAATCATTTTATAAGGATGCAAAACATAATTTCTTATCTGTGAACCCCACTCTATTTTTTTTTTATCACTTTCCATTTTCAGTTTTTCTGCTTGTCTTTTTTCTAATTCTATTTGATGCAACTGGGACTTTAATAATAATAATGCTTTTTTCTTATTATCTAACTGTGATGCCGATTCAGAGTTTTCTATAATAATTCCAGATGGCTCATGGCGCAATCTAACCGCTGTTTCAATTTTATTCACAGCCTGTCCACCCGGACCTCCTGATCTAAAAGTTTCCCAACTTAAATCTGACGGATTAATATCAACTTCAATACTATCATCCACCAATGGATAAACAAATACCGATGCAAATGAGGTGTGCCTTTTAGCATTTGAGTCAAAGGGTGATATTCTAACCAAACGATGAACTCCTGTTTCTCCTTTTAAGTAACCGTATGCAAAGTCACCCTTAAACTCTAAGGTAACTGACTTAATGCCAGCAACATCACCAACATGTAAATTCAACTCATTAATGTTATATTTTTTTTTCCCGCCCCACATGGTATACATTCTCATTAACATTGAGGCCCAATCTTGACTTTCAGTGCCTCCTGCACCTGGATTAATTGTTAATATGGCGGGCATATTATCTTCATCACTACTCAACATGTTTTTAAATTCAAGTTCTTCTAGTATAATTTTAACTTCTTGTAAGTTATTCTCAATTTCTTCTTGCGAAACTTCATTTTCTAAAAAGAAATCATGTAATGTAATCAAGTCTTCAACAGAGGATTTTGCATTATTATAGCCGTCAATCCACATCCTTGCTTTTTTTATATTTCTCATCACCAACTCCGCTGATTTTGCATCATTCCAAAAATCATTTTTTTGTGTTTTTAATTCTTCTGTACGAATGAAATTAATTTTATCTTCTATTTTTAGATGATGACACAAATCATTTAGCCTCTTTTGAAAATTCTTAATTTCATCTGTTATTATCATAATTATTAAAATTAGAAAATAAAGTTTCTAATGAATATAAATAATTTAAATTAGTTATTTATAAAATGTTTCACATCTTCATTGTTATAATATGAAAACAAATTATCAAAGTATTACACTATTACTTATATCTATTATAACAGCGGGCCTTGCTCAGGGGCTAACAATCATTGCAATACCTTGGCACTTTACTGATCAACTTAATTTAAGTTCCCGCTTTTCTTTATTATATGCGATAATTACATTTATTGGGCTGTTCTGGGGATTATATGCTGGTGTGATAATCGATTCTGTAAATAGAAAAAAAATTCTTTTATATAGTAATTGGACGGGGTGCCTAATATTTGTTTCTATCGGGCTAGTAGGATTTTTTTTGAATAATTTAAATCAATTTTTGTTTTTTTTCGCTTTTGCCACATGTAGTTTCTATTATATGATATTTTTTCCAAACTTATATGCATTAGCACAAGAACTAACAAATAAAAAAGAATACGTAAAAATTAATTCCTTAATAGAAATTTTCTTCCAAACAACGAGCATCATCTCTGCAACAATTTGTGGATTATTGTTGTCTGACAATCAAATGATAATAGAATTTTTTAATGTTAGTGTGATTGGTTTTGAAAAATGGGAAATTTGGGAAATCTTCTTATTAAATGGATTATTATATGCATCGACATCGATTCTGTTGCGTTATGTCAAATACGATGATCATCGAATTAAACTGTCCACTAGTATTCTATCAGCTTTTCAAAAAATTAAGACAGGTATATTTTTTTTAGCTAAAAACAAAGACATATTGATATATGGCGTATGTTCCCAGATTATATTTGCATTCCTTATTGTAGAATTATTTGCTTTATTGCCACTATTTGTAAAAAATTGCTTAAATGAAAATATAATTACATTTTCATTAGCAGATGTTATCTATGCAGCAGGAGCAATCATTGCTGGGCTAATTACTATAAAAATATTAAAATACATAGATAAAATTCTGTTAACGTTTATCTTAATTATAATAACAGGATACGCATTTTTCATTATGATTAAATTCCACCGATTAGATGTTTTCTTTTTGACTACATTAATTATTGGACTAACAAATGCAAGCACCCGAATTACTCGAATGAGTTATTTGTTTGAGAAAACACCAAACTATTTGATGGGGCGCATAAATACTATCTTTAATTCTATCAATACAATAATCCGATGTGTATTAATATTAATTTTTTCTCTCCCCTGGTTTGCTTATAGTAAACACGTGGTTATTGGATATAAAATTGGGATTTATATATTAATTCTATTTGCAATTCCATTAATTTTTCAAATAAAAAAGAGATTAAATTGAAATTTGTTGACCAGAAGCATTAAAAAATTTATATTCTAACAGAGTACATGAGCTATCTTCTTCTAATGAAAGAATTGCCCTCCTACTTACAGACCATTTGACTTGAAATGAGAAAAATCCATTTTGTAAATATGCAATAACAAACGGATGTGCCTTAAGTATAATCTTACCTATAGATTTTTTATTATAAATAGACTCTAATGTCTCTTTAATTTCATCTATTAAAACAATCGGCGCCTCAATCTCTCCTGACCCATGACAAGATGGGCATTTTTCTCTTGTCTTAATAGTAATTTGTGGACGAACCCTTTGACGAGTTATTTCAATTAAGCCAAAACGACTAGGTGGCAGAATTTTATGCTTTGCCCTATCATCTTTCATGTATTCTCGCAAAGCGTCTGTAAGTTTTTTCCGGTTTTCTGCTACATGCATATCAATAAAGTCAACCACAATAATACCACCCATGTCTCTCAATTTCAATTGTCTCGCAACTTCTGCAGCAGCTTGTAAATTAACCTCCAACGCATTTTCTTCTTGTGTATCATGCTTATTTGTTCTGTTTCCACTATTAACGTCAATAACATGCATGGCTTCAGTATGCTCAATTACTAAATAAGCCCCTTTTTTCATTGAAACTGATTTTCCAAAAGATGATTTTATTTGTTTTTCAACATTATATAATTCGAAAAGTGATTTTTTGGAACTATGCAAGCTTAAAATCTCCTCTTTTTCAGGGACAAACTTTTGAAGATATAACTGAACCTCTTCAAAAATCGACTTATTATCAACCGTTATTTTTGTAAACTGGTCATTTAAAACATCTCGTAATAATGACAAAACCTTACTTCTTTCTATTGAAATTAATTTTGGTGGCTGAGATCCTTTTAGTTTTTTATGGACATCTATCCATCTTCTAATTAAATTTCTTAAATCTGTATCAAGATCTGCTACCTTCTTCTTTTGTGCCACTGTTCTAATTACCACGCCAAAACCATCTGGAACAATACTCTTGATTAATCGACCTAGTCTTTTCTTTTCTTTTTCATCTTTTATCTTTTGCGAAATAGAAATTCTATTTGAAAAAGGGACTAATACAAGAAATCGGCCAGCTAATGAAATCTCTGAAACCACTCTTGGTCCCTTTGTAGATATTGGTTCTTTTGAAACTTGGACCAATATGACATCGTCCTTTTTGAGAACATTTTCCATTAAACCATCCTTGGGCAATAGGTCGTCGGAATTTATTTTTAATTGATTCCACTTTGTTAGTTTTTTGTGCATAGTATTATTAACATAACCTCGGAAATTATTAAAATGAGGTCCTAGGTCATGATAATGTAAAAAAGCATCTTTATCTTGCCCAATATCTAAAAAAGCAGCATTTAATGAAGAGGCAACTCGTCTAACTCGAGCTAAATATATATCAAAAACAGAACAAATATTTTTATTTAAAGGTAATTGGTGAAATTCCATCAATCTCCCATCCTTTAAAACCACTATATTGACACTCTCTTTTGCAGATTGAATTACTAATTCAGTATTCACTCTATTGTATATTTTAGAAGAAATAAAAATGTTGACTAAGATTTAAAAAAGAAATGTATATCTCAAATATTGAAACTATTTCTTTTTATGTCTATTTTTCCTTAAACGCTTTTTACGTTTATGGGTAGCCATCTTATGTCTTTTTCTTTTTTTACCACTTGGCATATTTCTGAATTTTTATTTCCTAAATTAATTACTATAATAATCAGATTTGATTATTCTCCTTTACTCTATTAATAAATTTTTTTGCTGGCTTAAAACTTGGGACAACATGTGCAGGGACAGTAATCGTAGTAGTAACATAACCTCCATTGTGTTTAATAATGTTTCTAGCCTTTTTTGAAGCTTTCTTTTTTATAGCAAAAGTCCCAAATTCACGCAGATATACGTTTTCTCCTTTTTCTAAGGATCCTTTTACGGTTTCCATAAAGCTCTCTAATACAGTTAATATGACTTTTCGCTCTACACCTGTTTTTAAAGATAACTCTGAAACTAAATCTGCTTTAATCATTGCAAATAAAATTTTTTATTATTTGCGACCAAATATAATATTTTATACTTACATTTTAAACTAATTGTTCCAAATTAAAAAAAATTGACTAATCAATTAATTACATGGTATAAAAAGAATAAGCGAGACTTGCCTTGGAGGAATACCAGTGACCCTTATAAAATATGGGTTTCTGAAATTATTCTGCAACAAACACAAATAAAAACAGGTATAAAATACTATATGAAATTTATTGATAAATTTCCTGACATAGATAGTCTTGCCATGGCCAGGGAATTAGAGGTATTGCACACATGGCAAGGGCTAGGTTATTATAATCGTGCTCTAAACATGCTAAATGCCGCCAAAACAATAAAAAATAATTTTAGTGGAATTTTTCCATCAAGTTATAATGAATTAATAACATTAAAAGGAGTGGGAATATATACCGCTTCAGCTATAAGCTCAATATGTCAGAATGAAAAAAAGGCAGTGGTTGATGGCAATGTATATCGAGTGTTGAGCAGATTTTATAATATAGCAACACCCATTAATACAAATGATGGAAAAAAATTATTTCAAAAAATTGCAAACACTCTAGTTCATGATTCTATTCCAGGAATATATAACCAAGCAATTATGGATTTTGGCGCTATTCATTGCAAAAAAAATAATCCAAAATGTAATACTTGTCCATTAAAAATAAATTGTAAGGCTCTGCAATTAAATCTAATTAATTATAGGCCTGTGAAAAAGCCTGCTAAAAAAATTAGGACTCGTTATTTTAACTATTTGCTCATTAAATTTGATGGCTGTATTGTTATTCAACAAAGAGACAAAAATGACATCTGGAAAAAGCTATATGAGCTACCCTTAATTGAGTCAAAAGAAATGATAGACAAAAACCACATCATTACCCACAACTACTTGGATAAATTTAAAATTTATAAAATACAGACCAATGGAAGAAAAAAACATATGTTATCACACCAAAAACTAGTCATGTCATTTTGGGAAATTATTGTTAAAGAATGGCCCAAAAAACAGATATATAAAAAAATAAAACTAACCGAAATTTCAAATTATCCATTTCCTAAGCCATTAAAAGAGTATTTGAATAAAGAAGATAAAATTCATTAAACAATAACAATTAATTTAATATATTTACTAATCAAACCAAAAACATATATAGTAAAATATGGGATCATTAAATAAAGTGATATTAATCGGTAATTTAGGTGCAGACCCTGAAATAAAAACCATGCCTGATGGAACTAAGTTGGCTAAATTTTCTATTGCCACAACGGAAAGATATAAAAATAGAGAAGGAGAACAAATTTCTAATACTGAGTGGCACAACATAGTGCTTTGGAGAAGAACTGCTGAGATAGCAGAGAAATACCTGAAAAAAGGCGATTCTATCTGTGTCGAGGGAAAACTAAAAACAAGGTCCTGGGAAGATGAGCATGGAACAAAAAAATACGCAACAGATATTCAGGGAGATACCATGACGATGTTAGGCTCACGGCGAGACACCGAAAATTCTCCAAGAGGAACTAATCTACAGGACCCCACTTTAAATCAAAAGGAAACAACAAGCACTAGTTTTGCGTCCTCAAAAGAAGATATCGACCCTCTACCATTTTCAACGAGCGCTGATAACGAAACCAATTAATTGATTATTTTGGATTCGGAGATTTTTAGTTATAATTTTTTGACACCCCTTTTTTCGTGTATTTTGCTTTTAATTGGCTCAGGTTTAATATCAGGATCCGAGATCGCTTTTTTTGCCTTATCCCCATCTGATAAAAATTACTTGAGAGATTCTAAATTAACAAATCATAAACTAATTCTAGAATTAATTGATGCTCCAAAAATGCTATTAGCCACAATTTTGATTTCAAATAATGTAATTAATATTGCTATTATTATTATTTCCTCATTATTATTCAGTTCGTATATAGCATTTAATAATGCTGTTTTAAGTTTTATATTTCAAATATTTTTAACAACTTTTTTAATTCTTTTATTTGGGGAGGTTATTCCAAAAACATATGCAAATCGAAAACCATTATTAGTGGCAGAAATAATGTCTGTCCCACTTATGGTTTTAAAAAAAATTTTAGCTCCCATATCCAACCTGCTTGTTAAATCAACTACTTTGATTAATCATAGCTTTGAAAAAAAATCATCATTGTCAGCGCACAAATTATCAAAAGCCATTAATATAACATCCGATACTGAAGATGAGGAAAAAAAATTTTTTGAAGGCATTATTCAATTTGGCCAAACTGATGTTAAACAAATCATGAAGGCTAGAGTTGATATTATTGCACTAGAGATTAATAGCACGTTTACAGAAGTTATAAGTACTATCCTAAAATCAGGTTACTCAAGAATACCCGTCTATAACGAAACCATTGATCAAATTAAAGGAGTATTATATATTAAAGATTTACTTCCATATTTTGATATTAAAGACTATAAGTGGCAAAGTAGTATTAGAGAGCCATTTTTCGTGCCCGAGAGTAAAAAAATTGATGATTTATTAAAAGAAATAAAAGAAAGAAAAATGCATTTAGTGGTTATTGTTGATGAATATGGCGGAACATCTGGCATCGTAACACTAGAAGATGTGCTAGAAGAAATTGTTGGAGATATTAGTGATGAATTTGACCAAGAAGATGTTGTCTATTCTAAAATAGATCATGGAGTATATATTTTTGATGGGAAAACATCATTGAATGATTTTTACAGACTATTAAGTCTAGATGGAGATTTATTTGAAAAAATAAAGGGAGAAGCTGATACTATTGCTGGACTTGTGTTGGAAAATATTGAAAAAATGCCTGCAGAAGGTGACGTTTTTGAGTTTAATGAATTAAAATTTACAATAGAGAAAATCAATAAAAAGCGAATTATTTCTATTAAAGTAAAAAAAAAATAACATGAAAACAACCTTACTCTATTTGACTATTGTGTTGACTCTATTTTTTGGATGTAAAGAAAGATTTTCCCCAAAACCAACAGGATATCTCAGAATTGATTTAAATGAAAAAATAGACACCTTGTTCAATCCGAATAATTGTCCATTTTATTTCAATACGGCAAACTATTTTAAATTAAAAGAAAAAAATAATTGTTGGATAGATTTAACGTGTCCTGAGCATAACGCTACAATTCATTTTACTTATAAAAGTATTAATGGTAATTTATTTGAGCTATTAGAAGATTCTCGAAATATGGTTTATAAACATACAATAAAAGCCGATGCTATTAATGAAAAAAGGTATATGAATTATGCAAATAATACATATGGGACTCTTTATGATATTAAAGGTGAAGCCGCATCATCTGTACAATTCCATATTACTGACAGCTTACACAACTTTATTAGAGGTGCGTTGTATTTTCATGTTACCCCTAACCAAGATTCTTTAAGGCCTATAGTTCACTATCTGAGGGAAGATATTATCCGAATGATGGAAACTTTAAAGTGGGTAAATTTGAATGCTTCAAAATAATAGATGACTGACCAATAAACAAAAACACCATAAATATCAAGTGTAATAATTGCGAGGGGCCAGGCAAATTGAAATAATTCATTGATATACCGCTAAAAATAAGGCCAAATAATGCAAATAAAATCAAGCTAGTTTCATAAAATATAAGTCCATCTTTCCTATATACATGAACAACCAATAAGTTTACCGCCAGAACCACCCATGCAAGTGATCTGTGAAATTCAAAAACATTTGATAATTGACTAATTACATCACTCCTATCTAATGTCATAATTAATAAATCAACATTTTCTCTTACTTGTGTTCCCAGTATAATTTGAATAATAGTAACTAATAGAGCAACATACATTAAAGTATGTTTCTGTTTAATATTTGTTATTCGTCGATTACTAGTTATTGTATTTAATACCAACAACACTCCAACTATAAAAAGTGCTATCAACATATGAATAGTGATTTTAAATGGAGCTAAAACTGAATATACAACCACAGCCCCCATCCAACCTTGAAAAATCATCAATGATACCAAAAAAAAATTCAAAAAAATTAGTGGTTTGTTTTTTAGACAGAACGACACGGATAATAGGATCAAACAAAATAAACCCGCTAGGACCCCCAATAACCTATTTATATATTCTGTCCACGTATGGAAAGCATTAAAATCAAGTTGATCATACCCTCTATGAGCATATATTTTCTTATAATTTGGTGGCAAATCTGACACATCCATCGGAGGCACCCAAAGGCCAAAACACTTGGGCCAATCTGGACACCCCATGCCTGAGCCCGTCATACGAACAAACCCCCCAGCAGATATAACTAAACAAATAAGAACAATGGTTGTTTTACACAGACTATTATATAGCTGCAAATAGTTCAATCTATTTTCTTTTTTTCTTTTTAGAAGAACATTGAGCCGATGAACAACAACCCTTAGTTTTATTATCACAAGCAGGATTTGGTTTGCCTGTTTTTTTACAACATTCAGCGCCTTTTGAACATGTTGAAGCTTCATTCGTCATTAATGATGCTCGATATTTTTTTCCCCCCTGATATCCGTTAATGATATTAATAATTTTTTTGTCGGAATAAATATTCGAATCATATTGTACTAGTGCTTGTTTATTCGTAAAATCAACTAATGCAGTAATTCCTTCATTTTTATTTAATTCTGTTTGAACATATCTAGCGCAACCATTAGCACAATGTAAACCTTCAATCTGTAAATTTAAAAATTTATTGTCTTGCGCAAAAGACATACTAATTGTACAACATAAAAATAATTTTATCAACTTTTTAATCATAACTTTAAATTCTAAATAATTATACCATCATTTTGAATGAACAAAAATAATACAGAAAATTGGGTAATACTATTAATTCTATCAATAATTTGGGGGTCATCCTTTATTCTAATGAAAAAAAGTCTCATTTCCTTTACTTACATTGAAGTTGGTTTTTTGCGTTTAATTATTGCTTTTTTAGCCCTATCGCCTTTTCTTACTTCGAGCTTAAAAAGGCTGAAAACTATTTATATAGCACCTCTTCTATTAGTCAGTATAGTGGGAACCGTTATCCCTGCTGTTTTATTTGCTTTTGCACAAACATATTTAAATTCTGCTAACACAGGCATGTTAAATGCATTAACACCTATATTTACACTTATAATAGGGGTCATCCTATTTAAAAAAAAAATGAACAACCAGGGTCTTTTAGGAATAATTATGGGGCTAATAGGCACCTATATATTACTACTGCCTTCTAATATAGATATCGCAAATACTAAATATAGCATCATTGTAATTGTTGCAACGATATGTTATGCCATCAGCATTAATACTATAAAAGAAAAATTAAGAGATCTAGGCCCATTAGATATTGCGGTACTGTCATCACTTTTCTCATTTATAATACCTATTGTATATATTATACAACAAGGCGTTTTCGTTACCATTAACAAAATTAGCGCTAACATATTCCCATTTCTTTATATTATAGTACTAGGACTTATTTGTACATCTTTTGCTATTATTTTATTCAACTATTTAATAAAAAAAACCTCGGCTCTATTTGGATCATCAACAACCTATTTAATTCCTGTTTTTGCAATTATTTGGGGTCTAATTGACAATGAGACTATACAAAACCATGAAATAATTGGTATGTTAATCATTCTTTTTGGCGTATTTATCATGAACTATATAAAATTAGAATAAGTTAATTCATTGTATAAATA
>PBKX01000007.1 GCA_002722215.1 Flavobacteriales bacterium
AAATATAAAACTTTTAGTACCAGAAACATTATGCTTATTACTAAAAGGTAATAATTAATCGATGACAATTAATTCAAATTTCGAACAACCATATTCTTAAGGGTTTTTTTAAATCTCTTCGGAGCATCTATTTGCCAATGTCCCCGCTTAGTTCGTTTTACAAAAAAATCTCTGCCGCCAGATGGATTTTCAAATCTTGCTAGAATTGTTGTATTTAAAAAATGGTTTCCATGATGGTTATGAGAGTCTTTTTTTAATCTCCATTTATTTTTAGTATAGTTATAACGAAAATACATATTCCTTCTATTAACGGATAAGTCAAAAAATTCATTTAAAAAGAGTCCGGCAATTAACCCGCTCGTAAAACTGTGGTTATTGTTAGGCATATGATAATTAGGCTGAAGATGCTTAGAGCTTTTTTGGGACCAAGCATTTTGTGAGCAAACAATTAAAAACATGGACAATACAAGAGTTAGTTTTTTCATTTTTTTAAATTTTAATGGTTAGTTAATAGTATAACAAACAAATTTCATGCCAATATAGAATCGCTTAATAATAATTACCGCTATGCTTCAGTTACAAATTAGGTTGGCATTATTTTTGAACTAAATAATAACAAAGACAGAAACAAAAATGCTATGAAACATATTTATCTTGAAAAAATTGAACTAGGTGTTTATTATACTTATAATAATAAACAAAAAAAAGTATATGATTTAAAAAGTATGAAAAAAGATTTTAAATCATTAATAAAAAAAATTAATAAAACATGATCAGTTTATTGTCGAACACTCTGTGGAATATATTCCCCCGCTGTTTGTTTGTCAACAACGGTAAGTTTAGAAAGGATCATTAAATCAGTATAGTAATTAATGCTTTCATCATATTCTGTAAAAATCCAAATAGCCTGGTCTTCATAATTGAACACAATTTTTTCCCCCGCTTCACTTCCATATGTGTCCATTCCATCTTCAGATTCTTCTTTATAATATGTCCAGTTAATGTGTATTCTTTCTTCCCCACTGTCAAAAATATAATAATCTTCTTCTGGAGAAAAAATAAATTCAACATCGCCTTCTTCTTCTGTCACAAACTCCATATTTTCAGCATCAAATTTAGCAAACTCAACATAATTGCTTATGATCTTTTGGTCATAATTTATTTGGGCAGATATTGAGCTAACAGAAAACAAAAAGACAAGGTAAAACAGGTTTTTCATAATTGGATGATAATTAAAGGTTATTAACAAATATAATGATTCTGTCTAAAGATTTAAATTTTTCTAAAGTACCAAGGCCTAACAGAGGATAATTTTTGTAAATTGGTGGAATGAAAAAAATTGATACAGGATACTTAGGAAAAAAAATTAATAAGCTGAACAAAAAAATTCATCGAGCCGAAAAACAAGGAAATGAAAATAAAATTTGGTGGAGAAAATTGAGGATAGACAAACTAAAGGAACGACTAAAAAAAATGATAAAATAAAAGCTTTATTGGGGTCAGAAAAGTTAATCTACTTGTCGTTTTTGACTTTAATTAAACCAAGGGCCAAATTCTATAGTTGCCAATTTACTTGCCGACTCACTCAGACAGCTTTATTTAAGTTAAAAAGGCCTCTGTTACATAACAAAACTCCTCATTACCTCAAATACCTATAGTCTACATAGAAAGTCCCAAAAGGAATGATAGATGCCAGGATTATAACAGTCAAGTTTTTAATGTCCCATCCCATTTTTTTTCGGATTAAAAATGCCATGATTATATATAATATAAATAAAATCCCATGCGGCATTCCCAGGGCTTTCACATACTGTTCATTATCTAGAAGATACTTGAAGGGCAGTGCAATTAATAAAAGGACATATGAGCCCCCCTCTAACATAGCAATTAGTCTAAAAATAATGTGCATATTCATCCCATATAACATAATGAAAAAGTATTCGCATAATATGTAAATATAATAGTTTTGATAAACCCAAGTAAGAAAATCAATTTTGCTGGTTCAAATACAGATTAGATTTTTTTATTTAATTTTATGCGATGGGAATAAGTAAAGCAAAAATAGTTGAAGATTGGTTACCGAGATATACTGGAGCTAAATTACATGAATTAGGGGAATATATACTGTTAACTAATTTTTATAAATATCTTGAAGTGTTTTCAAAAATATATAGTGTTGAGATAAAAGGATTAGATAAGCCAATGCCTCACACGACCGTAAACGGAGTTACCCTTATTAATTTTAATATGGGGAGCCCTAATGCTGCCACGATAATTGATCTTTTAACGGCGATTAAACCGAAAGCATGTTTATTTTTAGGGAAATGCGGAGGGTTGAAACGAAAAAACAAAATAGGGGACTTTATCCTTCCTCTTGCAGCCATTAGAGGGGATGGAACATCGGATGATTATTTGCCCAAAGAGGTCCCGGCATTACCCGCTTTTAAGCTACAGAGGGCTGTGTCAACAACGATTAGAAAACACAATAGAGATTATTGGACAGGCACGGTATACACTACCAATAGAAGAGTTTGGGAACATGATGTAAATTTCAAAGACTATCTTAAAAAGATAAGAGCAATGGCGATTGACATGGAAACAGCAACACTTTTTGTTACTGGTTTTGCAAATCAAATTTCGGTTGGCGCGTTGTTGTTGGTTTCGGACCAACCAATGATTGCTAGTGGAATTAAAACTCAGAAAAGTGACAAAAAGGTGGATAAAAAATACATAGAGCAACACATTAAAATAGGGCTTGATTCTTTAATGGAAATTAAAAACAACGGGGAAAGCATTAAGCATTTAAAATACTCATATTAACTTTATTGGGCTAATAAATATTCGTATAATAGCCGACATTCACACCATTACTTAATGACAAACTATCTTCAGAAACGGACACAATAACCCAATTATATAAGTCATGTTCAAATGATGCAAAGAAATTATCTCCAGATTCACATTCGCCATCCCAATATCCTAATACTTCATCATCATCATCTATTCCAGAAACAATTCCGCTCCCAGAAAAGGTAATAACATCAAAAAATTCAATTCCATTTTGGTTATTAACACTTGCTCCGGTTTCAATATTCTCTGTTGCATATTTGTCCCAACTCCCAATTAACAAACAAGCGGGTTCTTGTTCTGTTTTTTCACACCCAAAGAAACAAATCAGGGCTGTAAGGAACAATAGTTTTTTCATAGTAATTTAAATTTATAAGCCCATATTATTAGGATACAATGCGTCAATTTCAGCCATCTTCAATACTGTAATTATCACACGGAGCCATATATAATATGAATTGTACGTTAAACAAATTTATGTTTTTTTATCTTTCAATCATAATAAATCCCTTGTGTATAATCGAAACAGGAATTGCAATTAAAAAATATAAAGTAGAATTAAGAGTAGCATATGAGATTTAATTACTTTAGCTATTCCATGTCTTGTTTCAAAATTTTATAGTTTCATTTAGGCACAATTGACACATTTATGACTTTCAGGCACAAGTAACAATCTTTCTAAAGGGATTTCTTTTTTACATCTAATACAGGCTCCAAAATCTTTGGTTTCTAATTTTTGTTCTACCATTTTTAATCCCTGAAGCTTTATTTCGGCTTTTTTTAGCGCCGCATCTAATACACTTTTGTTATTTATTGCATCCATTCTTGAGACCCGGCCTATTGCGTTGTCTGGAGAAATTGGGCGATTCAATTTTTTGTATTCTAAAATACTATTGGATGTTTTTTCTATCTCTGATTCAATTTTTTTCTTAATGACGATTAATTCTTTTTTTTTCATGGGATTAATTTCAGCCAGACAATTAAAATTACTTTATCGGGACAATACTTATAACAACTTACAAAAACAAAGGAAAGCTCTAACAGCGGTTAGTTTATTCTATACTTAACCTCACCATTTTCTATATAGACTCCTTCTTTAATCCTTATTTCTTGACCAAGTAAATTATACGTTTTATTATTTATTTTGGACTTTTCAATAATTTCATCAATACCCGATTCACATGGCAAGAATGTTTCACANTCAACAATTGNNTCTGTAATNATNACATCNACATATTCNGTTTCAACAATTGTGTCNGTAATGATTACATCCACATATTCNGTTTCAANAATTGTGTCNGTAATGATTACATCCACATATTCNGTTTCAANAATTGTGTCGGTAATTAANAANGGGACATATACTGTAACAGGNACCTCAACNTCNACATANACNGTGTCACAGTTTTCNGAGCAATTTTCATTTGTATAAATGGNAGAGTTATATGCAAGACACTCTCCCNGNGNGCCAGTATCAAAGAGCTCACACTGACAAAGCTGATATTGACACTCATCCATCCAATAAACAGCAAACTCTCCCATCTGATTACAGTATTCTTCAAAAGCATCAAGACCATTATCATCGCACGCAGACACTATTAGTGTAATTTGAATTAAATCATCTAGTGTTTGGGTTAGCGGCAGACCATTCCAATTAGCAGATGCAGAAACTACTAAGTTAAGACTATATTCTCCGGGCTCCGTTGGTGTGCCTGAAAGAGAAAAACAACCAAAATCACCTCCAAAAAAAGTACAAGAANTATTACTGCAATCGAGGCTTAGGNCCGCAGGAAGACCCTCAATTTCNTCTATAGTAACATAGTCAATTTCAAGATCAANCTCNCCAAAACCGCTTAATGTGAAAGCTGTNTCTGAAGGAATATTTACTTGAAAGTCTGTTTGATAATAATTATTTAGATAAGCTTGAANAGAAGACTGTCCGGTTTCAAGATCAGGGTTATATACAAATTCACCATTATTAAAATCGATTACACATGGGTTTTCAAAGTCTTCNCATTGTCCATATAAAACATTAAAATATAGACAAATTAAAACATAAAATATAGGATATTTCATAGCGGATATTTTTTTAAATATACAAAATGATAATGGATCGTATTTAATTAAAATATAAATCATATACTTGATCAATAAATCCAAAGGCAAATTTNGGAAGATTTGCATCGGTTGATAATAAAATGATTATATCATTTGTCTCAATATGAGCTTTTAAATTAACATCCTCTACATTTAAAGGAGCGGTGTAGCTATGAGGATATATTTGTTTATTATAGAACCAAAATTCTCCATTATTAAAAATGTCTCTAGAAATCCCAGAGTTAAATAAACCCCAATAATAACTGTCTGCAACAACTAAAACCTTACTTGCAGGTGTATCTCGACTTATTTCAAATTGAACCTCGGGATACCCCATTTTTAAGTCCTTAATATTAAATAATAAGTTCATTCCATTTTCAATATCATCATCAGTATCTAGAGGCTTGTTGCTTTCATTCATTTTTGTTAGCAAAATTTTCGAATACAATTTTTTAGAGGTATTGTGATTTATATAATTTAAGATTGAGTCAGCAACTAAAAATTCCCCGTATTTGCTCCAGTGAATTCCTGTCTTTGGGAAAAGCGGATGCTTTGATGCGTGCTTCATTTGAAGAAACCAGGATTGAAAATCTAACAAATGAATTCCTTCTTGTTGGATAAGATTTTTGTAGACCTCATAATTCGTTCTATGTAAATTAGATGGATTGTATTTTTCGGGTATGTATTCAGGATAAAAACTTCCTTTTCCTGGAGCAAGTAAGACAATTATTTCAATACTTTTAGAGCCTAGAGTGTCACATATTTTTTTAAGTTTTTCTACCTTTTTTATAATTTTTTCCTCCCCAATAAAATCCCGACCTAGGTAAGAAAGGATATAGTTCTCTTCATATAGATAATTTTCTTTTCCTATGATAACCCCATTTGCTTTTGCTTTTTTAAAGAGAGAGTATTGTAATTGATTATATATTCGAACAAAAAAACTTCTAAAGCCAAAATTTTCATTTAAATATTTTTCAGTATGCTTAGGGTATGTCCCATTAAACCAATTTTTAAACGATATAGCAAGAGGATCCATATTATAAAAAGATCCATGTAGTGGTTTTGTTGAAATGAATTTTTCTTTTTGTTGAACAATTGGTAGACAGAGTAATAATACAATTACGTAAAAAAGGATTTTTTTTTGATAATTTTTTAGCGATGAACACATACCAGATTAAAATCTAAAATAAATAAAAGGATTGAACTCAGATGAGGTGATTGAGCTAAGGCAAACCGCAAATAAGAGCATACAAATGCTACTTAAAAAAACATGTTCTTTTAAACTATACTCCTTCTGGTTAAAGAAATAGCTTTGTGCACGTTTTCCAGGTTTTGTTTTTGTAGAAAAAGAAAACGCGATAGCGATTATAAGAATTGACCAAAATTCAATTTTATTATAAAAAACAAATTCCAAATCTAGTGAAAACAGTTTAGAAAAATATACTTTAATATCATTTAAACTTTCTAATCGGAAGATAATCCAGCTAAACATGACAATAATAAATGTAAAACAGGTAGAAAAAACAGGCCCTAATTTGTTTAAAAGATTCAATAAAAATATTCGATCAAAGATTAAAAACAATCCATGATATATCCCCCAAATAACAAAATTCCATTCAGAGCCATGCCATAAGCCAGATAAAAGAAAGACTATCCAAAGATTAAAAAACAACCGCCATTGACTAGACACGCGATTACCCCCTAATGGAATATACAAATAGTCTCTCATGAAATCACCTAAGGTAATGTGCCATCTTCTCCAAAACTCACTAATGCTTTGTGAAACATAAGGTGAATTAAAGTTCTCGGGAAACTTAAACCCTAAAATTTTTCCCAACCCGATTGCCATGTCTGAATAGCCAGAAAAATCAAAATAAATTTGAAATGTATATGCTGTCATTCCAATCCATGCCTGGCTCATGCTTAGATTATTTAGGTTGCTGTCAAATATAAGGTCTGCCTCTTGTGCAAGAACATTTGCAATTAACACTTTCTTGCTTAACCCAATACAAAAACGATAAAACCCACTTAATTTATCATCGAACGACTCGGCTCTATTATTCAACTGTTTTGCGATGGAGCTAAATCTAACAATTGGACCGGCAATCATTTGCGGAAAGGACATAATATACAACATATAATTAGAGGCCTTGTCTAGTGGCTTTTCGGTATTTCTATATACATCAATTGAATATGTTAATGTTTGAAATGTATAAAATGAAATGCCTATTGGTAGAGCTACCTCGACCCAAGCAAATGGTTGTATCCCGAGATTATGTAATGCTAAGTTTAAGTTTTCTACAAAAAAATTAGCGTATTTAAAATATCCAAGCAATCCAAGATTTAGAAGAATCGAGGCTGATAAAAATAATTTTCTCCGAGATAAATTGTCAGAATGATATAGTTTTTTAACAATATGGAAATCAATATATGTAGAAAACATAATTACAAATACAAACGAAGGTGCCCCCCAGCTATAAAAAAATATACTTCCTAAAAGGATTATTAGATTTTTGAATTTTTTTGAAACAGAATGGTAAAGAATTAAAAATAATGGCAAAAAATATAATAGAAAAACAGTGCTGCTAAAAACCATATTTAATTATTAAAACAACTACTCTAGACTTCAAGAATTATATTTTCAAGCATTCGCAATATTTTTCAAAATCCAAGTATTTACCAATCTGTAGTGTTTTATTTTTATTAAAATTAACCAATTACTGTATGATATATTTTTTTTCTACTCTACCACTTTTATACAGATTAACAACCATGGCTTTTTGTCTATCGGTTTGACCTAAAATATTAAAAGTTTTTATTATTTCATCATTTATAGCAACTTCATTAATTTGTGAGTTTTCACAATTAACAAATGTTATAAAAATAGGGTCTGTAACCACGGTTCCGCAACCATGAGAGGATGTGATAAAACATCTAAAATAATAACCGCCTTCATCCAAGATGGGAATATGTGTGTTTGTGTCGCCCCCAACATACAGCCAGTCTACAGGGTCGTCTGGGCCAATGATATCTATAATATTACCTTGTTGCCACGCATAAGAAAAATTAGCAAACCCCCCCCAGCTAAGTTCGGCCCCTGATGGCTCTAGTTCAAATTCAATAGGAGTGTTGGAGCCAATACAGATGCTGTCCATGGCCAGCAAAAATCCGGCATCTAATGGCGGTAGCACATATACCGAAATAGAGTTTGTTGGGAGATTAATATTGTCTTGTGTTACGAGGACCCTAAAGTCAGTGTCTGTTGTTAAGTTATTTGTTTCATAACTTATGGAATTAGCATTAGTAATATTAAACCACGGTGATCCATTCCACGACTTTTGCCATTGATAACTATAGTCTCCTTCAGTTCCAGCAGTAGGCAAATTTTCAAATGTTAATATTGTTGAGGTATTGTAGCAAATAGGAGCATTTAAGTCAGCTAAAGACCCAGGATAAAACTCCTGGGAAACTAATAAAAAAGGGGAAAAAAATAAAATTATAATAATCCTCATATCTTTAAAGGTATTCAATTTTTATAATTTATTAAAATATGTTAGGATTATTCTCAATAGACATAAAATCAATTGAATCTATATGCTTAATTATTTAATAACACATAGAGTTATATTCTTTTTAATTTTACTATCTGTCTCTCAATAATTTCGTCATCAATATTAGAAAACAACAATGATGGTTGGCTAATACTATGATTGTCAGGAATGTTTTTTAAGTCACCGGCCTTGTTCCAGTTTTGAGGATCAATATTTAGCATCCCGATCAGCTTTTTAGATGTAAACGGCAGAAATGGATCAGATACAATCGCTAATGTGGCAGTTAGCTGGATACAAATATTTAAAATTGTTTCTGTTCGCTGTCGACACTCATCTTTTTTAAATAATTTCCAAGGCTCAGTGTCTGCAAGATATTTGTTACCAGCTCGTGCCAAGTCCATTACTGAGCGGAGGGCAAATCGAAATTTATAACTATTAATATAATCTTCTATTATTTTAGGAGAAGTTTTTATTTTTTCGATAATCTCATTGTCAATATCTTCAATCCCTTTTTTCGCAGGAATTTTGCCTCCCCAATACTTATGACACAAAACAAACACTCTATTTACAAAATTTCCAAATATAGCGACAAGCTCATTATTGTTTTTTGCCTGAAAATCTTTCCAGGTAAAATCATTGTCTTTATTCTCAGGAGCATTTGCACATAAAACATATCGAAGAACATCCTGTTGGCCAGGGAATTCCTCTAGGTATTCATGTAGCCAAACAGCCCAGTTTCTAGAAGTAGATATTTTTTCTCCCTCTAGATTTAAAAATTCATTTGCGGGGACATTGTGTGGTAAAATATATTTACCATGAGCCTTTAGCATAGCCGGGAAAACAATACAATGAAAAACAATATTATCCTTTCCTATAAAATGAAC
Source organism: Flavobacteriales bacterium (assembly GCA_002722215.1). Taxonomy (GTDB): domain Bacteria; phylum Bacteroidota; class Bacteroidia; order Flavobacteriales; family TMED113; genus SP256. Next base: position 9,380 of record PBKX01000007.1, read on the forward strand.
TAATTTAGTCTCTTTATCAAGCCAGTAGGGGCGCCAATCTTTATTGTTTTTAGATGCCCATGCTTGTGTGGCAGAGATATATCCTATTGGAGCATCAAACCACACATATAAAACTTTCCCCCTTTTCCCCTTTATTGGAACATCAATCCCCCAATCCAAGTCACGAGTTACTGCTCTTGGCTGTAGGCCACCATCTATCCACGATCGACACTGACCCAATACATTTTGTTTCCATTTGTTTTTTTTATCATTTAAAATCCATTTTTTGAGCCAGCTCTCAAACTTATTTAGCGGCAAGTACCAGTGTTGTGTTTCTTTCTTTATTAGTTTGCCGCCACTTAACACAGACTTTGGGTTTTTTAAATCAGATGGCTCTAGGGTGGATCCACATTGCTCACACTGATCTCCATACGCCTCAGCAAATTGGCAAATGGGGCATTCTCCCTTTATATATCGGTCTGCTAAAAATATTTTTTCTTTTTCATCATAGTATTGTTCTGACAGTTTTTCTATAAACATATTGTTTTGATGTAGTTCTTTAAAGAAATTAGATGCAGTTTCATGGTGTAGTTTGCTAGATGTTCTGTGATAAATATCAAACGAAATGTCAAAATCACAAAAAGCTTTTTGGATCATAGTATGGTATTTATCAACAACCTCTTTTGGTGTGATGTTATGTTTTTTTGCAGTAATTGTTATTGGAACGCCATGCTCATCAGAGCCACAGACATATAAAACATCAGCCCCTGATTTCCGTTTATATCGAGCAAAAATGTCAGCGGGGATATATACTCCAGATAAGTGACCAATGTGAACAGGACCATTGGCATAGGGAAGAGCAGCGGTAATAGTAAATCTAGAAGAGTCAGTCATAGTTTTGTATATTGTGTAAAAATATACTAAAAGAATGACAATAAATAGCATTGACCCGATAATGCCCCCCTTTTTGCAAAAGGGAGATCAGGTTGCCATTATTGCTTCAGCAAAATTTGTTTTAAAATCAGACCTGGATCATGGAATCCAGCTCTTAAAAGAGAGAGGGTTTAAGGTCAAGGTAAACAATAGTGTTTTTCAAAAAAAACATGTGTTTGCGGGCAGCATTGATGAAAGAGTAGCAAATATAAATTCTGCATTCCAAGATAAAGAAACAAAAGCTATTTTTTTTGCACGTGGCGGATATGGATCCATTCAAATTATTGATCATATAGATTTTCGTCTATTGGCCAAAAATCCCAAGTGGCTTATTGGGTTTAGTGACCTTACGGTGATTTTAATGCATCTATATTTTAATTATAATATTTGCTCTATTCATGGTCCAATGATATATAATTTCATAAAGACTAAGCAAACAAGTGTTGATGCCACTATTAATCTGATAAAGGGCAAAGTAGAGCCAGTCGAGATTAAACAAAGCAAGTTTAACATAAAAGGAGTTGCGTCTGGAAAAATTATAGGAGGGAACCTTTCAATTATATATAGTTTGATGGGCTCTTCTTCTTTTCTCTTGTTAGACGAAGACTATATATTGTTTATAGAAGATGTTGATGAGTATTTGTATCATATAGAGAGAATATTTTATTCTTTAGCTAGGGCTGGCGTTTTACAAAAATTAAAAGGACTCATTGTGGGCCAAATGACAAACATGTTAGACAATGAAATTTTGTTTGGTAAAACGGTTTATGAATTAATTTATGATATTGTAAATCAATATAACTATCCACTTTGTTTTGGTCTTCAGGTTGGTCATGAAAAACAAAACCACCCAATTCTGTTAGGAAGAAAAATAACACTAGAGGTAAATGATCAATCATCCAAAATTCATTATGAAGAATAAAAAGCTAGAACAAATTCGATTAAATCGTTTTATCGCAATGTGTGGAATTTGCTCTAGAAGAAAGGCAGATAACCTTATTCAGTCCGGAAACATTTTGATCAACAATGTTAAAATAACATCTCTTGGGCATGTAGTTCAATTTCCAAAAGATATTGTTAGTCTAAATGGCGTGAGAATATCACCTCAAAAAATGCAATATATATTGCTTAATAAACCCAAGGGATATATTACAACCACAAGAGATGAGATGGGCAGAAAAACTGTAATGTCACTGGTGGAAGATGCTTGTGAGGAAAGAATAGTGCCGGTGGGTCGATTAGATAAAAACACAACAGGACTTTTGTTGTTTACAAATGACGGTAAATTGGCTAAAAAATTAACACACCCCAAACATCACACTAAAAAAATTTATCACGTAGGATTAGATAGATCATTAAAAAAATCAGACTTGATAAAAATAAAAAAAGGAATCTTGTTACAAGATGGATTTATTCAAGTTGATTATGTGTCATTTGTTGATGAAAGTCCGCGTTTAATTAAACTCGAAATTCATGTTGGAAAAAACAGAATTGTTAGAAGAATTTTTGAGTTTTTGAATTATGAGGTTAAAAAACTAGACAGGGTTGGGTACTCTTTTTTAAAAAAAGACTCACTTAGAACTGGCAGGTGGCGAACCTTAACATCTAAAGAAATAAAATTATTAAAAAAAGATGGTTAACTTGGTTTTAATATAACGTTTTTGAGCAATGAAATTTCAATTTAAAAACCTGGCATATAAAGGATTAGTATTATTAGCCTTATTAATAGTTGCCATAACATTGTGGTATACAAATAGTTTAGCAAACCAACTAAAAAAAGAAGAGTATAAAAAGGTTGCGCTGTGGGCAAAGGCAACGAAAGAATTATCGGATATTAGTAATTCTAATTATGATATAGGCTTTGTGTTTGAGGTGGTTAATAATAACACTACTGTCCCCGTCATTCAAACAAATTATGCTGGAGAAGTTATAGCACACAGGAATATTAAGGAGCCTGTATCTTCGGAGATCCTAACAAGGCAGATAGGAATAATGGCTAAAAAATATGAGCCAATTGAAATTGAACTGATCGATGGTAAAAAAGAATATATTTATTATAAAGACTCTTCTTTACTGCAACAGTTAAAACTCTTCCCCTTTTTTATACTTGCGATAATTGCGGCATTTATGTTGCTTGCTTATTCCGCGTTTAGTAATGCTAGAATTGCGCAACAAAATAAAGTTTGGACAGGGATGGCTAAAGAAACTGCTCATCAAATTGGAACCCCACTATCATCCTTAATTGGCTGGCTAGAGCATCTCAAAGAAAATAATACAGAGAAAGGTATTGTAAAAAAGATTCAAAAAGATTTAGATCGATTAACAATCATTGCATCTAGATTTTCAAAAATAGGATCATTGCCAAAGTTAAGCAAGACAAATATAGTGCCGATTTTAAAGCAATCAATTAACTACATGAGGCAGCGTGTTTCATCTAAAACATCCATTCAGTTTCATTCCGAGAAAAAAGAGACTCGGGTGTTGGTCAACACAGATTTATTTGAGTGGGTGATAGAAAATATTATAAAAAATGCCATTGATGCGACGGACCAAAAAGGAAAAATCATAATATCCTTAATCGAAGAAAAAGACAGAGTTTTTATTGATTTTTCAGATAATGGTAGGGGCCTAAAAAAATCTTTTTTCAAAGAAATATTTCAACCTGGATTTACTTCTAAAAAAAGAGGCTGGGGGCTTGGATTGTCGCTAGTAAAGCGAATTATTCAAGACTATCATAAGGGCTGGGTTCGAGTGTTGAAATCAATTCCAAATGAAGAAACAACAATAAGAATTTGCTTAAATAAATAAATATGGCGGGAATATATGTGCACGTTCCGTTTTGCTCACAAGCCTGTCATTATTGTGATTTTCATTTTTCAACTTCACGAAACACTGAATATGAGGTTGTTGATGCAATAAAGCAAGAAATTTTAATTCAAAAAAGTTATTTAGAGGGCGAACTGATTAGTACAATTTATTTTGGAGGAGGCACCCCATCATTATTAAGAACTTCCGCGATTGCGGATATTTTAAATATAATTAAGAAATGCTTCAATATATCTGTGGATTTAGAGTGTACACTAGAGGCAAACCCAGACAATATTAAAAAAAACAAAATAGAGGAGTGGGTTGATGCAGGAATCAATCGAATTAGTTTGGGGGTGCAATCGTTTCGTGATGAGGACTTGCAATACATGAATAGGTCACATAATGCTGAGGATTCTAGAAGGGCCATTAAGCTTTTAAAAAGCTCATCTGTTAAAAATATTAACGTAGATTTAATCTACGGCTTCCCCTCATTAACTAAGTTGGCATGGATTGACAATTTAAAAAGCCTTTTAAGCTTTGACGTTCAGCATATCTCTTGTTATTGCTTAACGGTTGAGCCGAACACCCCTCTTTTTTATTTCATTAAGAATAAAAAGGAGAAGGCGTTAAGCCCTAAAGATGGCCGGGACCACTTTTTAATAGCAAGAAAAATTCTACAAGACTCAGGATATGATCATTATGAGATTTCTAATTTTTGTAAGCCGAAATATCAGTCGATCCATAATCAAAATTACTGGAATAGAACAAAGTATTTGGGTGTTGGGCCATCTGCACATTCTTTTAATGGGGTGAGTAGAAGATGGAGTGTCAGAAATAATAGGCTGTATTGTAATGGAGTGCAAGATGGCTCCATATACAAAGAAGAAATTTTAACGCGACATAATATCATCAACGAATACATATTAACATCAATTCGAACAAGCTCAGGACTAAACGTAAAGAATTTAAAGAATACTCTGAAAAAATCAGAATTAAACAAATTTAATTTAGAAATTAATAAATTAGAGAATTCAAACTTAATAATTTTCAAGGATGAGATGCTTTATTTAAGTGAAGATGGAATGATGTTGTCAGACAATATTGCGACTAATTTATTTGTGACATCAAGATAAAATGATAGCAAGAATTCAACATAATAAAAAAAAATACAATGTGGATTTACATTCTCCAATTGATATTTCTATCCCAATTAGTTCACAGGGGGTATCCGCATGGGGCCTACCCCCGGTCACGATTAGCCCCGTGAGGCAGGGTAGTTTTGTTGGTGATGTTGCAAAAGGGGGAGGGGTAAATTTTAACAACATTCATTTGAACCCACATGCTCACTCAACCCATACAGAATGTGTCGGACATATAAGCCGCCAGAAAGAATCCTTAAATATAGAGGTTAAAAATTTTTTTTTTATGTCTCAGTTAATTACGCTTAAGCCAAATCAAAAAAATAAAGATTTTGTGATCAACAAAAGAATCATCCAATTAGCGTTTGAAAATAAAAATAATGTCGAAGCTTTAATTATTCGCACATCTCCAAATAATCAGGATAAAATAAATAGAAATTATTCAAATACGAACCCTCCATATTTTTTAAAAGAAGCAATCGACTATATTGTGGACTTAAAAATCAAACACCTTTTAATAGACCTGCCCTCGGTTGATAAAGAAAGGGATGGTGGAAAATTAGTTGCGCACAAGTCATTTTGGAAATTTCCCAAAGACACGCGACATGGATGCACAATCACAGAGCTCATTTACGCTCCGGACACAATAGAAGATGGCCCCTATCTTCTAAACCTTCAGTTTGCTCCTTTTGAAAATGACGCATCACCCAGTCGACCAGTATTATTTAAACTTTCTAATCTGAGCTGAATGACAAACAAAAGAATTATTTATAACGATGGTGTCATTGGTCGTAAAAGGTTTAAAACGCGAGAGGTTATGGTCGGCAATATCGGCATAGGAGGAGACAATCCAATAAGGATTCAGTCAATGACAACGATTAGTACAATGGATACTGCCGGGTCTGTTAGTCAGGCTATTCGAATGATAAAGGCGGGGTGTGAATTAGTTAGAATAACAGCCCCAAATGTAAAAGAGGCAAAAAATTTATATGACATTAAAAACAAGCTAATTCAAAGTGGATATAATACTCCTTTAGTTGCGGATGTGCATTTTACTCCAAATGCGGCAATAGAGGCGGCTAAAATTGTAGATAAGGTTAGAATAAATCCAGGTAATTTTGCAGACAAAAAACTATTTAAAACACACAGGTATTCAGAAAAAACCTATCAAGAAGAATTAAAAAAAATAGAGGAGAAGTTATATCCTCTGATTGAAGTTTGTAGGGCGAATAAAACATCTATGCGAATAGGAACTAACCATGGCTCTTTGTCAGACCGAATAATGAGTCGATATGGAGACACTCCACTTGGTATGGTTGAATCAGCGCTTGAATTTGTAAGGGTGTGTAAATCGATCGGCTATAATGAGATTATTCTTTCCATGAAGGCCAGCAACCCAATTGTTATGATTCAGGCATATAGGCTTCTTGTGCATAAAATGGAGCAAGAAAACATGAATTATCCAATCCATTTAGGGGTGACTGAGGCTGGAGAGGGCGATGATGGTAGGATTAAATCAGCAATGGGCATAGGATCATTGTTGATGGATGGGATTGGTGATACAATTAGAGTTTCTTTAACGGAACCACCTGAAAATGAAATTCCGGTTGCAGAATTAATTTTAAATTATACCAAGAAAATGCGGGTTGATTTCAATAAAAATTATATTTCAACTCCACAGAATCCATTTCTGTATATAAAAAGAGAAACAACTCCGGTCATGAATATTGGGGGAGGTTCGGCACCTATCGTTGTCGCAGATTTTATCAATAAACCAAAAATTGTTCAGGACAATTTTCGTGCAATAGGATATACTTATTGTTCTTCATTAGACAAGTGGGATATTAGTGATGTGGCCTGTGATTATGTTCTCGTTGGAGATAATGATATTGACTTCGAGGTGCCAGGAACATTAGGAGTCATCTATAATTACGAGACATGGAGATTACATAAAAAGGGGTATCCTCTTTTATCTAAAGAGCAATACTTGTCTCAACAAAGCATGTCAAAAAAGCTGAATATAGTTTCCATAGTTGATCATAATTTGCCCACATTTTTGATAAATAAATTAATTGGTGATCCAACAGCTGTTTTATTTGTNCAGACAAATAATNTNGGAGGATTATACAANCTTCGTAAGATCTTTTTAANTATTATAAANAAAGGGGTTAGAAACCCGATCATTNTNAANATNTCATATAAGNNAGTTTTAAAAAATGAATTACAAATCTTTGGCTCTATTGATATTGGTTCACTTTTGTTGGANGGTCTTGGAGATGGAGTATCTATTTTTTTAGATCANCAGNATGAAAGGTCGATGGTCAATANAATTTTATTTAATATTCTTCAGGGATCTAGATCACGAATTTCGAAGACAGAATATATCTCTTGTCCATCTTGTGGCCGGACNCAATTTGACCTAGAAAAAACAACTGCAAAAATCAGGGAGAAAACTAGTCATCTTAAGGGCATAAAAATAGGAATAATGGGATGTATTGTAAATGGTCCAGGAGAAATGGCAGATGCTGACTATGGTTATGTTGGAACGGGCATTGATAGAATTAGTTTATATAAGAAAAAAGAAATAGTTAAAAAAAATATCAATTCAGAAGATGCACTAGACGAATTGATCAAACTTATTAAGGACAATGGAGATTGGAGAGATAATTAATAGTTAATCATGCTCACAGTATTTTGGGAGTCTATTATTTGGTATTCATCTGGGTAGCTAATTGCGTTCAGCTTCTTCATTAGGATGAGTTTTTTGCTTTCAAAATCTTCTCTTTTTTCTTTTTTAATTGGCGTGGATGGAGGCAGAGATGTTTTAAATGGGTCAACTTGTTTTCCGTTTTTCCAAAAACGATAACAAACGTGTGGGCCTGTAGCCTGTCCAGATTTTCCAACATAACCAATAATGTCCACACCTTGTCGCACCCTTTTCCCTTTTTTTATTCCTTTTTTGCTCCAAAGTTTTTTACTTGATTTGTCCATGTGCAGATATTGTGTAGTGTAGGTTGAGTTGTGTCGAATTTTAACATAGTATCCATTATATTTTGTATATGATACTTCTGTGACAATACCATCAGCTGTACTGTAAATTGGGGTCCCAATTGGTGCAGCAAAATCGGTTCCAAAATGTCCTTTCCACCTGCCTGTTACGGGGTGTTTCCTTTTATTTGTAAATCGAGAGGAAATCCGGGTAAATGAAACAGGAGCTTTTAGAAAAAACTTTCTTAAATTATTGCCATTTTCGTCAAAATAGTCTTCGAATCCACCCACCTCATTAAAAGCCATAGCATAGTAATCTTCCCCATTACTATGAAATAATGTCGCATGAACTTTTCCTATCCCAATAAACTCCCCATCGACATATTTTGCGTCATAAATAACTTTAAATTTATCTCCAGAGTTTAGTCTAAAAAAATCAATTGTCCAGGGGTAAATTTCATCTGCCAAGACATTTACTAGCTTGGCAGACAGATTGCTTTTTTCCATTGCATACCAGAGAGAAGACTCGATTATTCCTGAGCCAGTTTTCTCTTTTATTACTAGGGGTTTCGCCCCTCGGAATACATCTATGGTATCTTTCATTTTAGCGACTAAAAAATCAACCTTGTTTATTTCGTAGATAAAATATAATAATGAAGATTTTGTTGAATCCTGAAATATTAATGAGTAGTCTCCCCCGGCTTTAACATCCCTGAGGTCAAAAATTTGTTTAGAGAGCCTTGCTACTTTGTCAATGTCCGAAAAGCTTATGTTGTGTTTATTTAAAATTATTCCAACACTTTCTCCGTTCCGGATTGTTTCATGTAATACAAATAAGCTATCAATGTTAATATTGTAGATATACGTTGAATCAGCTACACCAGGGACTATAGCGTGATCTTCTGTCGGTATATTTTTTTTATTTCTAGGACCACACCCAAAAATCAAAAAAACAAAACAGATTAAAATATAGACAAATTTCATTTGTTTAAATAATTGAATCTACCCACTCTTTCCCCCACTGTTCTTTTTCTTTTTTATTCCACAGTTTTGGAAAAAAAATAATTTTTTGAAACCTCGGAGGAAGAAATTCTTGCCAATTTGTTCCTCCGGTAGCCTGGATGTTTTGGCTTTGGCTCTTTAGGTGTTTGACTGCGGACTTGTAGTGTGCAAGTTTCCAGTTAACATTAATGCTAGTGTCATATTCTTTAAGAAGATTAATTAGCCTTTTGCTTTCCCGGTCCTTTTTTTTAAGGCTCTTATATTTACTCCAAACATTTAGTGATTGCATTTTGTTTGTTAGTTTCAGTAATCTTTTTTGATACTTTTTTTCAAACTGTTTTAGTGTATATGTTTTTTTTCCAGAATCTAAATCATTTGCTCCCATTTTCCAATACACTTTCTCAAATTGATTAACTAAAGATGTCTTTTTTTTATCTGTGCCTGTTACTAGGTTTTCTAGGTCGGTTGAGCGCAGTTCAATCATTCTGTATTGTATGCTTTGAAACCCGCTGCTTGGCAGTAAAGCCATACGAAACTTTATAAACTGAGACCTGTCCATACCATTGATCATAATTTCAAAGGAATTAATTAAATGCTTTAAATATCTATTAATTCTCTCCATCTTCTCTATAAAAAGATTCAATGTTATTTGTTTGTTCCAACCTAGATCTTCTCCGGTTTCAAGTACATTTTTGCCATTTTTGTTAATTTGTTCTAGTTCCAATAGGATTAATTGAAAATAAAGTTCAGTAATTTGGTGGTATAAGATAAAAATCTTTTCATCCGGAAAATCTGTTTTTGGGGTTTGAAGAGACAGGAGTGTATCTAGATGAATATAATCCCAATATCCCATATAGTCGGAGTATAAGAGTCCGTCTAGAAATGAATAAAGGTCTTGGCCTGTAGCCAAATATTTATCTGACAATTTTTTAATTCGATCAGTTAATTTTTTGTCATTCATTTTTTCTAAAAATTCATAAAAGAAGTGTTTAAAGATAAAAAATAAATAACATAAATGTAGTTATGAAATTAATTATCAGAAAGATTAGGCAGGGTTCCTTTGTGTGAAGTTAGAGTTGCATATATGGATCCCACTAAAATGGGGAGTTCTATTTTTAAAGGTATATGTATTGGTCCGGGTGTTATCCAAACAGTAGCTCCGGTTGTGTCTCGAAATATTCGACCCTTTTCTAGTCTTGGAGACCATTTTGTTGCGTGTATTTTTCCAAATCGGGTTTTTATAATTTCTTTTCCTAACTGAACAATATAGGATGGAAAAACCTGGCCGTTATAATAATAAGAAAAAAACAGCGTGTCTGCTTCTCTCACTGTTTTTTCAGCGGTGGTTCGCAGCCTATACGCTATTGAAAGGATATCGTTAATTTCAGATAATTCAGGGAAGTTTTCTGCCGAAAATCGAATAGAGTCATAGTTTGAATACCCTCCCTCTGTAATATCCATTTTATGCCATATGCTGTTCATGGTTTTTGGATCAACAAGAGAGGTGTAGTTATGTTGAACCTTCATGAAAAGACTAAACAGTTTTGTTGTTTGCCCAGATGCTTCAAAAATATAATTATTTACACTGTCGGTTTTAACGCTCAGTTTGGCGTGTCCGGCAGAAATAACACCCCTTGCTTTATTTTTTTTTCCGTAAGAGATTTTATAAAAGAGCTCTTCTCCTGGAAAAAACGCCTCGCTCTTTGCATTTTTGCTCAAAACCCGACCATTTTTACCAAAAAAGACATAAAAAGACATAAAAAGACATAAAAAGACATAAAAAACAGGATATTTTTTTGCATGATTTGGTGTTATTTTTTTGTCAATTTTTGTCAATTTTTGTCAATTTTTTATCAAAAAACAATATTTATGATCTTTTTTGGAACAATAATCATTTTTTTAACATTTTTGTTGTCTAGGTAGGCTATTGTTTTCGGGTGTGACATAACAGTATTTTCTATATCTTTTTTGGATTTGCTATTATCGAAATTTAAAGTAAATCGAACTTTACCATTGAATGAGATAGGGTAGGTAGTTGTATTATCCTCCAAATAATCAGCGATAAAATTTGGCCAATTTGCAAAACTTATGGAATCCCGATATCCTAAAGATGCCCAAATTTCTTCAGAAATATGTGGAGCATAAGGAGAAAGTAATATTACAAAGTCATGAATAATTTCTCGTTTATTGCAATTGAGGCTTATAAGTTCATTTAGACAAATCATTAAATTACTTACGACAGTGTTAAAAGAAAATCGCTCCAAATCATCAGTTACTTTTTTAATACATTGATGTAAAGATCTATATTCTTTTTTAGACGGTTTCTCATCAGATATTATAAATTTGTTGTCTTCAGCATGCGTTAGTTTCCAAAACTTTTTCAAGAAATTGTGAACACCATTAATGCCTTTTGTATCCCAGGGTTTAAATTGTTCCAAAGGACCAAGAAACATTTCATACATTCTTAATGTGTCCGACCCAAATCGTTCAATTAAGTCATCAGGAGCCTGAGTGTTATATTTAGATTTTGACATTTTTTCAACCTCAAATCCACATAAATAATTATTGTTTTTATTTAAAATAAATTCCGCATTAGCAAATTCAGATCTCCAGTTTTTAAATTTATCGACATCTAATATATCATTATCAACTAATTCTATATCTACATGGATTTTAACTGTTTTATATTCTTCCTTTTTTTCAAATGTTACAAATTTGTTTGTATTTAGGATTCTATATACAAAATTGGATCGTCCGAGAATCATACCTTGATTAATTAATTTTTTAAAAGGCTCTTCAAAATCAATATATCCAAGATCATATAAAAAATGCGTCCAAAAACGAGAATATAATAAATGACCCACTGCATGTTCAGCCCCTCCAACATATAGGTCTACCTGACCCCAGTATTTAGCCTTGCCTTTGGAGACAAGCTGAGTATTATTTTTGGGGTCCATAAACCTTAAAAAATACCAAGATGACCCGGCCCAACCAGGCATTGTATTATATTCCATGTTGTCGCCCTCAAAAATATTCCAATCTCTCTTTCTTGCTCTTGCTAATGGCGGCTCTCCTTTTTTCGTAGGCAAGTATTTATCAACTAAAGGTAATTCCACACATTCATTTTCTTTAATTAGAAATGGTGTTCCATTTTTATAAAAAACAGGGAAGGGCTCGCCCCAGTATCTTTGTCTACTAAATATAGCATCCCTAATTCGATAATTAATTTTTCGTTTACCCACATCCATTTTTTGAATATGGTTAATCGCCTGTTTAATTGCAACCGAACAGTTTAAATCAGTTAAAAAATCAGAGTTAGTAATAATAGATTCTTTATTCTCATTAGCAGACTGTGAAACATCAGCATCTTTAAAAATATTAGGAATTTTCAAATTAAATTTTTTTGCAAAAAGCCAGTCTCTTTGATCCCCACAAGGAACGGCCATGACCGCCCCAGTTCCATATGAAGCAAGGACATAGTCCGCAATCCAAACAGGTATTTCTTTCCCTGTAAAAGGGTGAATTGCATATGCTCCAGAAAACACCCCGGTTATGTTTTTAATGTTACTTTGCCTTTCCCTTTCCGATTTTAATGAAACCGATTTACAGTATTTTTTTACTTCATCTTTATGTTTTAAATCAGTTATTTTATTTATTAATTTATGCTCAGGAGCAATAACCATAAATGAAACACCGTATATAGTGTCAGGTCTGGTTGTAAAAATTTGAATTTTGTCTTTTTTGCCCTTTATTTTAAAATCGATTAAAGCCCCCTCTGATTTCCCAATCCAATTTTTTTGCATTTCTTTTATCGAATTACTCCAATCAAGATGGTCTAATCCTTGTAATAATCGGTTTGCATATGCGGTAATTCGTAATGACCACTGCTTCATTTTTTTTTGCTCAACAGGGAAACCTCCTCTTTCAGAATATCCATCTTTTACCTCATCATTAGCTAATACAGTTCCTAATTCTGGACACCAATTTACCCATGTTTCAGATAGATATGCTAAACGATATTTTAATAGCATAGCCTGTTGTTGTTCCTTATCCCAAGCATTCCATTCTTTAGCTGTAAATACTGGGGTGTTTTCGTCACATGGAGCCTTAACCATACCATTACCATTTCTTTCAAATTCTGTAATTAGCTCAGATATGGGAAGAGCTTTATCATCTATATTGCAATAATATGAGCTAAATAGTTGCTTAAAAATCCACTGTGTCCACTTGTAGTATAATGGATCGGATGTTCGAATTTCTCTATTCCAGTCAAATGAAAATCCAATTTTATCCAATTGTTCTCTATATCTAGCAATATTGTTGTTCGTTGTTATGTTAGGGTGTTGACCGGTTTCGATAGCATATTGTTCTGCTGGTAAACCAAAAGAATCATAGCCCATTGGATGCAAAACATTAAACCCTTTTAGGCGTTTATAGCGAGCATATATATCAGATGCAATATATCCCAATGGATGCCCAACATGCAGTCCTGCTCCAGATGGATATGGGAACATGTCTAGCACATAGAATTTTTTTTTCTTTGGATCTTCTGACACAGAATATGTGTTTTCAGATCGCCATTTAGATTGCCATTTTTTTTCTATTTCAAGAAAATTATATTTCATTTGGAAAATTACATTTAATATTAAATGTATAAATTTATATCATATAATAACCAAATCATTTTAGTTAATTTAGTACATTGCTAAATATGGCATTAATAACAGAAAAATTTTTAAAAAGTCGTTTATTAAATTCAAAAATATCTGTTTTTTTATCAACAGTGTTTTCTGTTTTAATCATGGGCTTGCTCGGTGTTATTGCAATTAATTATAGTTCTCTTGGAGATTCTTTGAAAGAAAATATCAGTTTCAACTTGGTTATTAAAGACAAAGTACATGAAATAGAAACACAACAATTGATAAAGTCGTTAGTATTAGTTGACGGTGTAAAGTCTGTTAATTTTATCTCAAAGAATGAGTCTGCAGAAAGGCTCAAAGAAAGCATTGGGGAAAATTTCCTAGATATTTTAGAAGAAAATCCGTTAAAAAACATCATCGAAATTAAATATTACGCAACATATTTAAAAAACAATAATTCAAAAGAAAAAATAAAAAAATTCATGTTGTATCATGAAATTGAAGATGTTATATACGACGAGACAATTCTTCTTTTGTTGGAGCACAATTTTCAAAAAATCGGAATACTTTTTTTAATAATTTCGGCCTTCTTTTTTTTAATTGCGTTTATATTAATTAATAGTAATATACGGTTGACAATATATTCAAAGCGATTTATCATTAAGACAATGCAACTTGTTGGTGCTACTAAAAAATTTATTCAGCGCCCCTTTCTACGAAACAATTTAATTCTTTCAATTATTGCATGCTTAATTGGGAACTTAATTTTAATATGCCTAATACTTTTAGCTATAGATCATCTTCCAGAAATTAAAAATTTCATATCATTGCATCAATTGTTATATTTAATCATAATTACATCAGTCCTAAATTTAGGGATAACGTTTTTTAGCACATTAATTTGTGTAAGAAAGTATTTAAACTTAAAAACGGATGAATTGTATCAGTAGTTGAACAATAGGGTTTATAGACATGAATAAAAAAAACAATCATAATGAAGAACTTTTCCTTTTTAAAAAGTATAATTATTTAATCCTTTTAGCAAGTTTGTTTTTATTGTTGTTAGGATTTGTATTAATGGTTGGCGGTGGAGGTAAAACGGATTTTGATTTTAATGAAGCAATTTTTTCTAATCAAAGAGTTATTGTTGCGCCAATTGTGGTAATTATTGGATATATTGGAATGGTATTCGCAATATTCTACAATGATTCAAGAGATTAAATACTTTATTTTAGGATTAATACAGGGGCTAACAGAGTTTTTTCCAATTAGTAGCAGCGGACACCTTGAGCTATATTCAAGTATTGTTAACATCGCAGAGAAAGAACCATTATTGTTGTTTATTACGGTCCATTTTGCGACAGCTCTAAGTACAATAATTGTATACAGGCGTCGCATAAAAAATATATTTTCAGGATTTTTTAAGAATAAAAATAACATTTCATTTGTTTTGAAGGTGCTTGTTTCCGCCATTCCAACCGTTCTGGTCTATTTATTATTTAGTCAATATATTGAAGGGCTTTTTAATGATGCTACGCTACTAGTTTGTATAATGTTAATTATTACAGGGGTTATATTAATTGCTACAAATTTTTTTCAAAAATCTAGCCATGAAATTACTTTTATGCATGCTATTTGTATAGGATTTGCACAAGCATTAGCGATAATCCCAGGAATTTCTAGGTCTGGAGCAACAATTTCAACGGCATTATATTTAGGTGTGAATAGGGAAAAGTCAGCAGAATTTTCTTTTCTAATGGGACTGATTCCAATTATTGGAGGAGCACTACTTAAATTTGTTGATTTTTTAAATAACACACATTCTCAAGATCTTGAATTCAAAGGACTTATAATTGCTTTTTTTGCTTCTTTTTTTTCGGGTTTATTGGCGTGCCGGTACATGATCGTGATTGTACAAAACAATAACCTTAAATACTTTGGTTACTATTGTATAATTTTGGGTTTTACTTTTTGGATCATTATTATATGAATTGTGATGAAAAATTATCTAAAATGTTGTTGGTTAATAAGCCAATAGACTGGACATCATTTGATGTGGTAAAAAAAATAAGAGGCATGTTGAAAGAAAAATATAATATTAAGAAAATAAAGGTAGGACATGCGGGAACATTAGACCCCAAAGCATCTGGGCTGTTAATTGTTTGCACAGGACAAAAAACAAAAACAATTAAGTTATTTGAAGGTCTTAATAAAACATATGTTGGTGTCATGAAACTAGGTTTTGTGACCGATAGCTTTGATTCCGAAACAAACGAAAGAGAGCCGAAAAGTTTTCAACATATATCGCTTGATCAAATTAAAGCTGTTTTTTCTCAATTTCTTGGCCTTCAAAAACAGAAGCCCCCTATGTTTTCCGCCGTAAAAATAAATGGAGAAAGATTATATAAGAAGGCTCGTAGGGGAGAATTAGACCTTGAGTTAGCCTCAAGAAATATCTACATTAAAGAACTTACAGCTATAGAACTAATGTTGCCATTTTTGAAGTTTGAAGTTAATTGCAGTAAGGGAACATATATTCGCAGTTTGGTTAGTGATATTGGAAAAAGTCTTGGCTGTGGCGCATATTTATACTCTTTAAATCGAACCAAAATTGGCGCATATAATTTAAAAAAAGCGATTAATATAGAAGATATATATCAATCTTTATAATAAGTGGAAATATGATCCAAAATTTACATTCGATATTTTTGTATATTTGGGTTCAAATTTTAATTTAGGGCATGACATGAAGCTTAAACTTTCCCAATTTGATTTTAAATTACCCCCGGAACGATTAGCACAAGAACCATTATTGAACCGAGATGACTCAAGAATGATGGTTGTGCATAGAAATTCGGGTCTAATTGAACATAAAAAATTTGTAGACATTTTAGATTATTTTGAGGAAGGAGATGTTATGATTTTTAACAACACGAAAGTTATTCCAGCTAGATTATATGGGAATAAGGAAAAAACAGGCGCTAAAATTGAAGTTTTTTTAATGCGAGAACTAAATAAAGAAAGTCGACTATGGGACGTGCTTGTAGATCCAGCAAGAAAAATTAGAATTGGCAATAAATTATACTTTGGAGAGAATGACGACCTCATAGCAGAGGTGATCGACAACACAACTTCCAGAGGGAGAACATTGAGGTTTTTACATGATGCACCCTATGATGAATTTAAGCAGAAAATCGAGTTATTAGGACAGACTCCACTCCCAAAATATATAAACAGGGAACCTACAGCAGAGGACGAAGAAAAGTACCAAACGGTTTATGCTAAGCATAAAGGCGCTGTTGCAGCACCTACTGCAGGACTGCATTTTAGCAAAATTATATTAAAAAAACTTGAAATTTTAGGGGTTCATATTCCAGAACTCACTTTACATATTGGTCTTGGAACTTTTCGTCCAGTTGAAGTAGAAGATTTATCCAAGCATAAAATGGACTCAGAAGAAGTCTTTATTCCGTCTTCTGTTGCAGAAATTGTAAATAATGGTCTCGCTAAAAAAAGAAAAATTTGCGCAGTTGGAACTACCACTGTTAGAGCCATAGAAACACCGGTTTCTTCCTATCAAACCCTTAAATCCTATAATGGCTGGACAAATAAATTCATTTTTCCTCCATATGATTTTCAAATTACTAATTGTATGTTAACAAATTTTCATAGCCCTAAATCAACAGTATTAATGTTGGTTGCTGCTTTTGGTGGCCATGAGTTAATTATGAAGGCATATCGGGAAGCCATAAAAGAAAAATATAAATTTTTAAGTTATGGCGATTGTATGCTCATAATTTAATGATAGCGTACAGATGATTCATTATGCATTAATATTAGCCGCTGGGAAAGGATCTAGATTAAAGTATAATACAACACCAAAACAATTTTTAGAATTAAATAAATTACCAATTGTCATGCATAGCGCAAAGGTGTTTAGTCTAGCACACCCGGAAACAATCCTATATATAGCACTTCCAAAGAAATATGAGTTGGAGTGGGCCAAGCTCTGTAAGAAACATCATTTTAACATAAAACATACAATTTATAATGGGGGGAAGAAGAGAATAGACACAGTATTTAAGGGTTTAAAAATTATTCATAACAACGTCATGAACAGATTTAGTTATAATGAGGCAAAAACAGTCTTGGTAAGTATTCATGATGCGGCTCGTCCATTTATTAATGAGAAATTTATATTAGAATTAATTGATAACGCGAACCGTTTTAATACAGCGATACCAGTTTTAAATTTAAAAAATTCCATAAGGACCTTTGCACAAGAATCGCAAAAATCTATTTCTCTAAATAGGGAGTCATATATTACAACCCAAACACCACAGGTTTTTAATTTATTTAAAATATATGAAGCATATGTTCGGGCCCATCAATCTCATAAACTAGATTCTGATCAAAGCCATGTTAGAAACTTTAAAAAACCAAACGCAATGTTTGACGATGCTTCAGTCTATGATTTTTTTTCAAAATCTAATCCTGTTCATCTCGTTGATGGGTTAGAGCACAACATCAAAATAACGACGGATTTAGATTATTTTCTTTCACCTATGATTTATAAATTCATCAAAAAACATCAATGAAAAATTCAAAAAAAGATATTAGATGCATAACAAAAGAGGAATTAGGAAGGTTTTTTCAAGATCATAAGAGACCGTCATTTAGAGTACAACAAGTTTGGGATTGGCTATGGAGGCATCATGTCCTTGATTTTAATCAAATGACGAATATTAGCACAGTAGAAAGAAAGTTGTTGAAAGAGCATTTTTCAATTACCCCCCTTAGAATACACACATTAAAGAAAGGCGCTGATGGAACCGTTAAATTTCTTTTTGTTTTGGACAAGGATAAAATAGTAGAAGGGGTTTTAATTCCGCAATTAAATAGACTCACGGCATGTATTTCATCACAAGTTGGATGTAGTTTGGCGTGTAAGTTTTGTGCTACTGGACAATTAAAATTATATCGTAATTTAACAGCAGGTGAAATTTATGATCAAGTAGTTTTAATCAATCAATACTCGATTAAAAAATTTAAAAAATCCATTACTAATATAGTTTTTATGGGCATGGGGGAGCCATTATTAAATTTTAAAAATGTTTTAACAGGGATTCATTATATTACAAACTCTGATGGCATGGGTATGTCTGGTAAAAGAATTACAGTATCTACGGTGGGTGTTGTCAAAATGATCAGAAAAATCGCAGAGCTAAATCCAAATTTTAACTTAGCAGTATCTTTACACTCGGCACATGAACAAAAAAGAAATCAGATTATGGAAATCAATAAAACTAATAATTTGAAAGAATTAAAAGGGGCCTTACAATACTTCTATGAGAAAACAAAAATAAAACCAACATTCGAATATGTTTTATTAAAGGGAGTTAATGATTCGCAAGAAGATGCTAAATTATTAATGGATTTTTGTAAAAACATACCAAGCAAGATTAATTTAATAGAATATAATAGTGTGCCAAATAGTGGATATGAAAAGTCAGACGTTAAGACAACAGATCGGTTTTTAAAATTATTAACAAAAAATAATATCTTAGTTAAGCTAAGGCGAAGTAGAGGAGAAGATATTGGCGCTGCTTGTGGGCAACTTGCAACTCAACAAAAATTGTGATAAAATTCCAAGAAATAATCAAAGAAGAGATTGATCGATTTGACAGTGAATTTAAAAATACACTATCAACAAAAGCCCTATTGTTACATAAAATAACAAAACACATAAGTAAAAATTCAGGAAAAAAAATCCGTCCTATTTGTACTATAATTGCCTCAGGACTAGTAAATAGTGTTACCGAAAAAACATATCGAAGTGCAATTTTAATAGAATTAATTCATACAGCCACATTAGTGCATGATGACATAGTAGATGATGCACAAATAAGAAGGGGTCAGTTTGCGACAAACACTATTTGGAAAAATAAAATAGCAGTACTTACCGGTGACTATTTTCTAGCAAAAGGATTAGAATTATCAGTTTTAAAGAAAGATTATGATACATTAGGGCTAATATCTAATGTTGTTCAAAAGATGGTAGAGGGCGAGTTGGTTCAAATTGAAAAGACAAAAAAATTAAACCTAACAGAGTTAGAGTATTTCAAAATTATAGAATTAAAAACCGGTGTTTTATTTGAATGTGCTTTTGAGCTGGGAGGCGTTGCGGCAGATGCTAATACAGAGGATTTGAATAAGTTAAGGTCTTTAGGATTAATACTAGGAATCTTGTTTCAGATAAAAGATGATATTTTAGACTACACCAATATCAGTTTTAGTGGAAAGCAGCCATTGAACGACATTAAGGAGGGAAAAATTAATTTCCCATTATTATCTTCATTAAAAAAAATGAACATCATAGAGAGAAGTAGGGTTTTTCGAATTTTAAGAAAAAAAACAAACACACAAAGTGAATATATATACATTAAAGAACTAGTTGTAAAATATAAGGGGATTGAAGAGGCAGAGCTCATTATTCAGCAAAAATATAATGATGCGCTTAATATTATAAGTAGTTTTAAAGACGGAAAATATAAAAAATCAATATCTTCATTAGTAAGATTTTTAATTGATAGAAAGAAATAAATGAAAATTTCTGCAAAAACCATAGATGAAATTTTTAACACTGTTGTAATTGAAGATGTAATTTCAGAGTTTGTTGCTTTGAAAAAAACGGGAGCCAATTACAAGGGCCTAAGCCCATTTAATGAAGAAAAAACCCCTTCTTTTGTTGTTTCTCCAGCAAAAGAAATTTGGAAAGATTTTAGCTCCGGAAAGGGAGGTAATGTAATTTCATTTTTAATGGAACATGAACAATATACTTATCCAGATGCATTATTGTTTTTGGCTAAAAAGTATAACATTAATGTCGAATATGTTGAATTAGATGCCAAAGCTCAAGAAAAAGAAAATGAAAGACAAGCGACCGTTTTAGTTTTAAATTTCTCAAAAGACTTTTTTAAAAACACGCTTCAGAGTAAAAAAAATAAAGCATTAATGTACCTAGAGGGCAGAGGCTTTTTAAAATCCACTATTGAACTATTTGAAATAGGCTATTGTGACCGCCTAGATAATAAGCTGGCTTTAGAGGCAAAAAAAAACGGATATAATTTAAAATACCTTCATGCCACGAAGATAATTAACCAGAATGAATCTACTCGCTTTAGTGACAGAGTTATTTTTCCAATTCATAATCTTAATGGTGATGTTGTGGGGTTTGGAGCCAGAGTGTTAAATGATCACGGTAAATCTCCAAAGTATTTAAATTCGGATAGCTCTGAACTATATCAGAAAAGTAAAATACTATATGGTTTACATCTTGCAAAAAAGGAGATTAAAAAACTAGACCTTTGTTATATTGTTGAGGGGTATACTGATGTCATGTCACTTTCCCAATTTGGGATAAAAAATGTTGTTTCCAGCTGTGGAACCGCCATAACAAAAGATCAGCTTCGACTAATTCATAGATTCACGGACAATATCTGTATCTTATTTGACTCTGATGATGCTGGAGTCAATGCGACACTTAAGGCTATAGATATGTCATTGAAAGAGGGGCTTAGGCCAAAAATACTACAACTCCCAACAGGAGAAGACCCGTCCTCGTTTCTGCAAAAAGAAAACATAGAAACTATAAATAATTATATAAAAATAAATAAGCAAGATTTTATTGAATTTAAGTATGCTTTATTACAGGGAGGAGATGATGAAGAAATGATTAAGCTTGCTAAAGAGATAGTCTCTTCTATTTCTTTAATTTCGGACACTATTTCACAAAGCTTTTATATTAAAAAAGCCTCCAAAATATTAGACATAAGTCAAGAACACTTAGTTCAGGCACTAGATTTTCAAGTAGGGCTGAGAGCAAAAATGCCCCCCAAAAAAACACTTAAAAAAGAGGTGAATAAAGAATCGAACACGGTTCTGAGTCGTGAATTTTTACAAAAAAATCATCGAGAAGAGATGCATTTAGCTAGGCTATTAATAAATTATGGCACGACTAAAACTCTACTGATTAATAGCTCCAATATCACGCTCGCAGGTTTCATAATTATGGAGCTAGAGAAAGACAGTCGGGATATAAATACTACGTTTACGGTCCCTATCTTTAATGACATATTAAATGCCATAAAAGAAAAAATTAAATCTGGAGAGGGTTTTTCAAAAGATGATTTTCTTAATCACGAAAACCTAAAATTTAGAGAAATAAGTGCTTTGTTAATTGGAGACTCACATTTCTTAAGTAATTGGGAAGATAAAGATATTATTGTAGTTCAAGAGGAAGATATTTTAGCCAAGGTTACGAAGGAATCAATTTTAAGATTTAAGTTGAAGAGAGTTCAAGAAATACTCAAAGCATTGTTGTTGCAACTTAAGGAAGGGGAACATAACAATGAGTCGATTATAAAACAATTTTCTCAGTTAAGTCAAGTTGAAAAAAAAATACAAAAAAAACTTGGTCGGATGGCTTAGAAAAAATTAAGATTTCCCATTAACTGTTTAAAATTATTGGGAGTCAATTGTTGTCGTGAATCACTTAGGGCTTTTGGGGGATTGTTATGAACCTCAAACATATATCCATCTACATTTTTTCTCTTTGCATCTCTAGAAATCACATCTATATGATTAGTGTCGCCTGCAATGTGACTAGGGTCACAGATTATAGGGATTTCTGGGCAATAATGTTGAAAATCGTTTAATAGATCCCATCTGGGATGATTTCTATACGGTTTTTTTTGCTCAGAATAAAATCCTCGGTGAATAGTTTTTATATTTTTTAAACCCACCCGCCTTAGCCTTTCAATTGCACCGATCCATAGTTTTATATCTGGGATGATGGGGTTTTTTACCCAAACCTCAACATTGAGCCCTCTAAATGAGGCTGCCAGCTCTTCAACGGCGAAAGGGTTGACAGTTGTTCTCGCTCCTAGCCACATTATTTTTATGTTTTTTTTTAGAGCTAACTCAACATGTCGCACGGTGCCCACTTCAATTGCAAAGGGTCTATGGTATTTTTTTTGAAGATCTTGAATCCAAGTTAATCCCTCTTCGCCAACCCCGGAATAGTCTTGAGGAGAGGTTCTACCTTTCCATATGCCAGCACGAATGATATGGGTGTGCAGATATATCTTTTTAACAGTGTCGTAAAGTTGTGATTTCCCTTCTACGGCACATGGTCCAGCAATAATTGTTTGATTATCAATTTTCCCCATTTAATACTATTATAAATTCTCCTTTGAGTCTAGACTTAGAAATATCATTAATGATATTATTAATTTCTCCCCTGTAGGTTTTTTCATGTATTTTGGTTAATTCTTTTAATACAATAATATTTTTTTGAGGACAGCATTGACTTAACTCACGTAGTGTTTTTAAAATACGATGAGGAGATTCATATAAAATAATTGTTCTATCTTCATTTGAGATAGTTGTTAATCTCTTTTTTCTTCCTTTTTTAATCGGCAAAAATCCTTCGAAAATAAATCTATCACAAGGCAATCCAGCTTTAATTAGAGCCGGAATGCAAGCTGTTGGGCCAGGCAGACAGTTAATTTCAATCCCCTGATGAAGACACTCTCTAATCAATAGAAATCCTGGGTCTGAAATTCCCGGGGTCCCGGCATCTGATACAACACCAATTTTAATTCCAGCATGAATTTTATCTATTATTTTATTTAATATTTTATGCTCATTAAATGCGTGGTATGATAGCATTTTATTTGTTATGTTATAGTGAGAAAGTAATTTTTTAGTTACACGAGTATCCTCCGCTAGAATTAAGTCGACTTCTTTCAATATCCTGATTGCTCGGAGAGTAATGTCTTCCAAGTTTCCAATGGGTGTTGGAATTATGTGAATAAGTTTTTCCATACTAATTATGAAATCACTAATTTAGTTAATATAATTTATTATGAAAGAGATTCAAGTTATTACTGGTTGCATGTTTGCAGGAAAGACAACCGAATTAATTAATCGGTTAAAGTCAACAAATAAAAAGTATTTATTAGTTAAGCCAGCTTTAGACACTCGTGATATGGAAAACAAAATTTGCACACATGATGGTGTATTTGAAACAGGTATTCAAGTTAAGCGTCTCTTAGATATATCAAAACACCTGGATGATATCAGTGTTTTGGGCGTGGATGAGGCGCAATTTTTTGACAGCCCGATTATTGAAGATATTCGTGAGATTTCGTCAAAGGGAATTTTAATTATTTTAGCAGGTCTAGCAAAAGATTATTTAAATAAGCCATTTGGCTATATGTCAAAAATTATAGAAATGTCTAATTCTGTAACTTGGCTAAAAGCAAAATGCCATCAATGTGGCTTGGAGGCAACATATTCACATAGAAAACAAAGAGACTCAGAAAGCCAGGTTGTTATTGGTGATGCTGAAAAATATGAGGCATTGTGCGAAAATTGTTTTAAAAAACATGTTAAATCATGAAACATGAATTATATGGCACCCGGCTATATGTAGACCTTTCTCAATTAGAGAACAACATCAATTATATTAGTCAAATTACCAATAAAATGAAAATTGTTGCTATGGTTAAAGCGAATGCATACGGCCATGGAGATATTGAAGTTGTACAGAAAATGGAAAAACTAGGCATTCGGCATTTTGGTGTCGCAGATTTTGAAGAGGGAGTTCGGCTACGTGCACACAATATTAAAAGTAGTATTATGGTTATGAATCCCGGAGTTCATAACGTGGAAGTATTAATCAAAAATAACTTAGAACCAGTTATTTACAATGAAATTATTTTAAATGAACTTGTCAAATCTATAGAGAATATATCGGAAAAAAATAAAACACCAGTATTAGTACACATTAAAATCAACACAGGAATGAATAGGTGGGGATTTAAAGCTTCTGAAATCCAGCAATTAATCATCTCCCTCAAAGAGTTAAAAAAAATACAAGTTAATTCGATTTATTCACACTTAGCATCTTCAGAAAATAAACGAGACGATCAATTTACAATAGCGCAAATAAACGAATTAATAAAAATTAAAAAACAATTTACATTTGGGTTAAATATTCCAATCAAACTACATATACATAATTCATTTGGCTTACTTAGATTTGTTGACACACTTTCTGCATTTGATTACTCTAGAATTGGTTTAGCATTATATGGGGGGATCAAAGATGTTAATTTAAAGCCTATTTCTGAACTTAGATGTCTAATTTCGCAAATAAGAATAATTAGAAAAAATGACACGGTTGGATATGATCAAAAATTTATTGCTAAAAAAAGGATGAAGATTGGGGTTGTCCCATTTGGATATGCTGATGGGCTTCAACGGGCTTGGGGAGATGGTGGGCTGAAATTTTATTATAAAGGAAGTTTATTGCCAACAGTTGGAAACATATCAATGGATAGTTGTATTGTAGACCTTTCTCAGGTACAGGATATATGCGAGGGAGATGAGATTATATATTTTGGAAAACAACGACTAATTTCAGATTTAGCAAAAGAATTAAACACAATCCCACATGAAATTATGTCAACGTTGTCTCGCCGAATTAAGAGAGTTTACTGCTGATAAGAATTGTCTGCCTTGTTGTCATAATATATTAGAAATGAGAGGAGGCAAAAAAATACTAGTGTATTGTGATTTAAAAAATAATTGTCAAAAAGCATGATCCACATAAAATAAATTGGGAAAAGGAATTTTAAAAAATCACGTCTGTTGCTTTGTACAAAATACTTGATTAAGGAGTAGAATATATATAATAACAATCCAACCCCAATCAATCCTAATTCGACTACAATGAAAATAAAATTATTGTGGGGATGCTTAATCGATTTATTGTTTGGAAATCCATATTTGTATATTACTTCAAATTGATGTGCCCCGAAACCAAATAATAGCCTTTTAGACATTAAGTGTAGACTGTTTTTAATATATAGATACCTTTGGCCAATACTTGTTTCGTACTCTGGAGATTTATTTTTAATATCTTCAACCCATTGTTTGTTTTTCTTTATTTCTCTTATAAAATACTCTTTTGAGAGGGTGTCGTTATGGGCACTCATGTAAATAGCATCATTTTCAATTTTTTCTTCTAGGGATAATCCAGAGGATAGTATTTTAAAATTTTTAAAAGTTTCATTTACTCGAGTGTTTAAAGGTGGAAATATGGCATATGAAACTCCAACACCAAATAAAACAGATGTCAAAAGGGAATAAATCCAAAAATTAGATTTAAGCCATAAAATTATTATTGGCAAAAAAAGAAAAAAAGAAATAATGCCAACGCGACCATAAGAGTTTAATAGTGTAATTAGAAAAATGGCAGATAAAAAAATGATTTTTTTAAAATTGGTTTTATTTAAAAATGAGAATAGCAAAAAAATAGCAAAACATAAAAAAATAGCATAATCAAAGTGGTCTATAAAGCCACGCAGAAACACGTCTGGTTCATAATGCCCCTTTTTAAACCAGCGGTTATCCGGATAAAAAAGAGTAAAAACGGAAAGAAAAACATTAGAAACAAGACCTAAAATAAACACATGCTTTGCTTTATTGATATATTTTTGATCGAATTCTAAGGTAAATAGAATAGGGATCATTAATAGTAGAATTTGTTTTTGTGTTGTACTATTCCAGAGAGAACTGTCGGACCAAAAATAGCTTACTAAGAAATATGTAAAAAAACATATTACTGAAAATGTAAATGAGTTGCTCCAGAGGAACGTTAGTTTTTTTTTATACTTTCCGGAGATCAGCCAAGAACACACTAATAATATAATTACCAAATCAGTAATATATATCGAGATACTAATAAAAAAGGATAATGCTAATAGCAGTATATTATTAATATTTTTTATGCCATCATTTCTACTAATATCAGACATGTGTTTTTACGTTATTATTTAACTGATAAAATTTCAATATATTTTGAAGGATCACTTAAAACATCAGTAGCACTATCTACATAAGGATCATTTTGTAGGCCATATTCAATCACACCTTGATTATAAAAACGCCTTAAAATTAATTCACTTGCTAACCGCCTTCTAATGTCTATTTCATGTCGAGCTAAATCCATTTTTTTTGCACTTAGTATTTTAGCTTTTAATAAAGCTATGTCATCTTCCATTGTACTTAAATAGTTTTCCTCATCTAATGTTTCTTCTAATAATGAAACGACCTCGTCTGAATATACTGAAAACTCAAAACTGTCTTTTTCGAGATAATTTTGAAATTGTGAAAATAGCTCATCAGTTAGAATAAATTCTTTTGGTGAATTTGGAAACGTAATTGTTTCAAACACATTGTCACTAAACTTAAAAATGTGGTTGTCTTTAAGGAGGGAAAAAACTATTTTCGCATTCTCCCTTTCTTCCATTTCAATGTCAGGGTTAATCCCCCCTCCACCGAAGACATGTCTGCCATTTTTTGTCAAGAACGATGTTTCTAGATTCTTGTCGTCTTTATTTTTGTCGTCAGAGTTCTTTTGAATACACCTACCCGATGGAGTATAGTATTTTGCCACGGTTAATTTTAATTGTGTATTATAGGACAGTTTTTGATTTTGTTGAATTAGCCCTTTCCCGAAAGAGTTTCTTCCCATCACAACACCCCTGTCTAGATCCTGAAGGCAGCCAGCTACAATTTCAGATGCAGACGCGGATCGTTCATTAATTAACACTACTACCGGTAAATTTTCGTATAGTGCATCTTTTTTTGTGACATATGTTTTATTCCATGCCGTGTTTTTGCCTTTTGCAGTTAAAATAGTATCATTTTTAGGGACAAATAAGTTTACAATTTCCAGGCATTCCCGTAATAATCCACCAGGATTATTACGTAAATCAAGAATAAGTCCGGTTAATTCATTGTTAGACAAACTATCTAAATCAATTAATGCATCTTTCACCTCTTGTGAAGACCTTCTTTTAAACTGAGTCAATTTAATATAGGCGGTATTATTATTGATTAATTCATAATAAGGCACGGTGGCTGTTTTTATTTTTTCTCTCGTAATCGTAACAGTTTTAATTTTGTCCGATGGTGTTTTGAACTTGATGATAACAGATGTGCCGGCGGCTCCCCTTAACAATTCACTTACATCTTCCGTATTCATATTTTTCATTTTCTGTCCGTCAATTTCAATAATTTTGTCCCCGATTTGTAAATTTGCTTTGTCAGAAGGCGACCCTTTAAAGGGCTCTGCAATAACCACATAGTCATCAATTTTTCGAATTTTTGACCCAATTCCACCATATTCTCCAGTGATTGATCTTTCTCTATAATCTTCCACTTCTGATTCGGGTATATAAACTGTCCATTGGTCGAGTGTTTTTAACATATTATCTATTGTTTCTTCCATCAATTTACCCGGATTGATGTTTTCTACATAAGACTTTTCTAGTTCTCTATAGATATTATTAAAAATTTCTAAATTTTTTGATATTTCAAAATAATTCGATGCAAATGGAGCTAGTAATATGGTTGTGATGATAATAAATAATATGTAGTGTAATTTTTTCATAATTAAAGTCTAATAAGGTTCATTAAGGGACTGGGTCATATCCTGATCCCCCAAATGGGTGGCAACTAAAAATTCGTTTAAGTCCAAGAGATATAGCTTGTTTTGTTCCATGTTTTTTAAAACAGTCAATACAGTAATTAGAGCATGTTGGAGAATATCTACAGTTTTGTCCCAAAATAGGTGAAATTGTAACTTGATAAAGTTTAATTAAATAAATTAAAATCTTATGTATTTGTTTCATTTAATGTAATCAGATTAAGTAAATGTAATAATTCTGTTTTTAATTTATTAAACTCAGGCAAAGTACTTTTATTATAAATTATAATAATTTCTAAGGGCTTTAGCAGCAGGCTATATATTTTGAGCTTATTTGCCCTAAAGCTTTCTCTAATAACTCTTTTTGTATAATTTCTATCGACCGCCTTTTTTATATTTTTTTTTGGAACAGAGATTAATACTTTGATTGGATTTTTTGTTTGACTGTCACCTTCTCTCCAAATAATGGTTAATTGACTCCCATGTAAGCGGACTCCCGTTTTATATAATTTATTGATATTACTTTTGCTTAAATTCTGATCTTGTTTAGAAAATGATAATTTCATTTTCTAGCTTTAGGTGATTTTATATAGGCATCAATGGCCATGCTCATTGATGGATGTTGTTCATTTGGAGCTTTTATATTAATGTCTAGTCCCGCCTCCACAGCAGCATTATATGTTCCTTCACCAAACACTGCAATTTTAATATTCTCTTGTTGAAATTTCGGGAAATTTTCATAGAGTGAGGCGATATCTCTGGGGCTGTAAAAAACTAGCATGTCAAAGTTTTGGATTTTTATTTTTTTAATATTCGTGGCAACAGTATTAAAAAAAACTCCACGAGTATAATTAATGTCACTGTTGTCCAATTGCTCTAAAATCCCATTTTTGATAAAATTACTAGAAACAAACAAAAACCTTTCTTCTTCATGTTTAGCCATTATTTCAATCAGTTCTGAAAAATTATTATTTGCGGAATATATCTTCCTCTTTCTATAGGCTATATATTTTTGAAGATAATATGACACCGCCTCAGATATACAAAAATACTTCATTGAATTAGGCACAGTGATTCTCATTTCGTCACATATCCTAAAATAATGATTCACAGCGTTTCTGCTAGTTAAAATTAAAGCAGTATACTTTTGGACATTAATCTTCTTGAGTCGGATATTTTTTACAGTTTCTCCCTCAATAGTTAAAAATGGCTGAAATACGATTTGCAGGTTTCTTTTTTTGGCTAAATCATGAAATGGAGAATTCTGTGTCGTTGGGACAGGTTGTGCAATTAAAATTTTCATTTTTTTGGCCATTCGAATTTAAACTGTCTTTAAAATACTAATCTAATTAAATGGAATAGTATTAAATAAGGTAATAACTCAAGAGCACAAAGGTACAAAATATTATAAAAAACAAATGTAATCACAAGTAGATTTAGTCGGTATAGCATAATTATTTTCAAAATAAAATATAAAAAACCAAAAATAAATGATAGGGTAAAGGGCGCTTGGATTATAATTAAACCTTCCTTAAAATATGAAACAAATAAAATTATAGGCAAAAAAATCATTGAACAGAACAATAACTTAGTTGTGTATGAGTAATAGTGTTTTTTTCCAAAATCTTTCCATTCAAAAACAAACCCTAACAGATAGGGGGCGTAGATTTTCATTAACACAAAACACGTTAACATGGCCACAATCTTGACAAATAAAAATAGTGACATTATTCCTGTTGTAGAAAAGAAATAAATGGATATAGGAATAGACACTAGAATTAGTATGTTTATAAGTGCTAAAAGAGAAAAAATAACTGAGCTGGTTCGATGATAAATAAGAGAGTATTTTTGATTAAAAGGATATTGTAATAAAAAAAACAACCGATTTTTATCGCTAAATGTTAAGACCCCAAAAATAAATGTAGAAAGAAATAACAGGATAGTATATATGTCACTTAAATAAAAGGCCATCAAAAATATCTTTATGATTAAATCATTCTGTAAAGCTAAATTATTATTTTTGCTTTCAAAATTAATATCTTATGTCTAAACAGGATCATTTTCAATCACCAGATTATTATTTGTTAGATGAATTACTAACCACAGAGCATCTTCTAATAAGAAAAACTATCCGGGAATTTATTAAAAGAGAGGTCTCTCCAATTATTGAAGAAGTTTGTCAATCATGTGTTTTTCCAATGGGCCTAATTCCAAAATTAGGTGAGCTAGGTTGTTTCGGTCCTTTTATACCCAATCAGTATGGTGGTGCTGAGCTTGATCAAATATCATATGGTTTAATTATGCAGGAATTAGAAAGAGGTGATTCAGGTATTAGATCAACAGCCTCTGTTCAGTCATCTTTAGTAATGTACCCGATTTTTGCTTATGGTGATGATGATCAAAAAAGGAAATACTTACCAAAACTCGCAAGCGGTGAACTGATGGGCTGTTTTGGCCTAACAGAACCGAATCATGGTTCGAATCCGGCGGGCATGGAAAGCCGGTTTATAGATCAAGGAGATCATTTTTTACTTAATGGCTCTAAGCTTTGGATATCAAACTCTCCTTTTGCTGACATTGCTGTAGTTTGGGCAAAGAATCAAAATAACAGAATACAAGGATTGATTATAGACACAAAGATGGAGGGGGTGTCTACACCAGAAACACACAATAAGTGGTCCCTAAGAGGCTCTGTTACAGGTGAAATTATTTTTCAAAATGTCAAGGTGCCTAAAGAAAATTTATTAAGAGGTAAAGATGGATTGGGAGCTCCGTTAGGATGCCTAGATAGTGCAAGGTATGGCATTGCGTGGGGAGCCATTGGGGCAGCTATGGATTGCTATGACACGGCATTAAAATATTCAACGGAAAGAACGCAATTTGGTAAGCCGATAGGATCATTTCAATTACAGCAAAAAAAATTAGCTGAAATGATTACTGAAATTACAAAAGCCCAGTTGTTAACATGGAGACTAGGTGTTTTAAAAAATGAGGGTAAGGCAACGTCTGCTCAAATTTCCATGGCGAAAAGAAATAATGTTGAAATGGCCCTTCAAATAGCTCGTGAATCAAGACAAGTTTTAGGGGCAATGGGTATTACAGGTGAGTATCCGATTATGCGTCATATGATGAACTTAGAATCAGTCATTACATATGAGGGGACTCATGATATTCATTTGTTGATTACTGGCCAAGATATCACAGGAATAAGCGCATTCAAATAATAGTAGTTTCTTATTCAGGCTGTAAGATTTAACCCTCACAACTTTCACATGATTTTTTTTGTTTGAATTTTTGTGCCGCATTCATACTGTGTTGATAGTATAGAGATTTTAACCCCAATTTCCATGCAGTAATATAAATTTTATTAATTTCTTTTGGCGACATATCTGGATGCACCATAATATTGACGGATTGACCCTGGTCAATATAGGTTTGTCTATTTGATGCTTGATATATTATATCCATTTGATCAATTTCAGCATATGTTTTAAAGACTTCCTTTTCTTCCGACGTTAAAAAGTCCAAATGCTGTACTGAGCCATCATAATTTCGAATACTATTCCAAACTTCTTTAGTGTTTTTATTTTTTTTGTTTAACAAATCAACCAAAAAAGAATTTTTAATTGTTGTTTTCACTTTAGCAATATCTTTAACATAAATATTGGACCAAATTGGCTCAATTCCCTGAGAAACTTGTCCTAGAATAAAAGCAGAGGACGTTGTTGGGGCAATAGCATTTAGCGTAGTGTTGCGTCGACCATGTCCCTTTAATACTTTTGGTTCCCCAAACATTTTAGCTAATTTTTCAGATGCTTTGTAGGAACGTTTTTTAATAAATTTAAATACCTCTGTGTTGAGAGTAAACGCCTTTTCGCTATTGAAAGCTAACATTTTAGATTGTAATAATGAGTGCCAGCCGAGGACCCCCAGGCCTAATGCACGATTTTCTTTTGCAAAATTGTAAGCCCTCTCCATAAACAAAAATGTTTGTTGATCATCTCTGTCTTCAGAGTTTTTATATACTTCAAGTTTTTCTGTGAATTCTGTAATTACGGCGTCTAAAAAATAAACCATGGTTTCAACTGCGTCAGTGTTTTTCCATTTTTCATAGTGTAGAACATTTAATGACGAAAGAACACAGACAAATGACCATTTCTCATTTGATGGAAGCATAATCTCAGTACATAAGTTACTAGCATTAATTTTATAACTACCCTCTTTATACACATCTGGAGCGCCATCATTGGCATTATCTTTAAAAAAGATGTATGGATAACCTATTTCACCTCGTCTTTGGATTACTTTTGCCCAAGTATTTCTTTTCTCTTGATCACCTTGGATCATTTCGGTCATCCATTTGTCGGTTACTGTTACTCCGTGTGTTAATTCTTGAATTGGATTCCCTTCAGTTCCAATGTCTAAAAACTCAGAAATGTCGTTATGTTCAATAGGCAAGTACGGCGAAAATCGCCCCCTTCTTACTGAGCCCTGACTCACAACATCAACCATGCTTTCAAATAGTTGCATAATATGTACAGATCCAGAAGCCTGTCCATTATTTTTTACTGGAGCCCCTCGGTGTCTAAGGTGCCCAAAATATCCAGAGGTTCCGCCCCCAAGTTTTGACATCATGCCTACCTCTGATTGAGTATACAGAATATTTCCCATGTCATCAGAAATATTAGATCCAAAACAACTTATCGGGAGTCCTCGTTTTTTCCCAAAATTAGACCAAACTGGGGATGCTAATGAGAAGAAGCCCTGTGACATATAGTCATAAAATTTATCACCATAACCCTTTATGCCAAGAATTTCTTCTGCCCTGTCAGCGATTTCTCTAATTCGTGTTTCCGGAGTTAGATCAGGAGTTAAATATCCCGCAGATAAAAAACTTCTACTATGATCAGTTAACCAACTAAAAGCGTCATTTTCTTGATTCCTTGTTTTTTTAAGATGATTGTTTCGAGCCGATAATAAATCCGCTCTTCTCGAATCGTGTGAGTCGACCTGGATCTCTTTTTTAATGCCGTTATCGATGGTTGTTTTTTTCATAATTTATTTAAGATATTTTTCAAGTTTATCATCGGTTTCAAACAGGTCTTCCCCAGTTATGCTTTGCGTTCGTTTACTATAGTTGATAGATCGCTTTACAAAAAAATCTCCATGCTTCGTGCCAATAATTTCATCATTAAACCACTCGGTTTTAGCCAGTATTTCTTCATCTGTTTTGAATACTTTTTTGACTCCTACGCTATCTAATGACTTGTTAAATCGGTCTTTGATGAATTCGTTTATTTGTTTTTTGGGTAGAAACTCTAACTCTCCATCTTCAAAAATCCAATCAACAATTGCACTTTCTGCCTCATATGCTTTTTTGCACATATCTTGAATTTTATCTTCATATTCATCATTAAACCAATTGGGGTGTTCAGATTTTAATATTTTTATTAAATCGATTCCAAAGTCACCATGTATTTGTTCTTCCTTAGATGTCGCCTCTACTACATTAGAAATTCCCTTCAACATGTTTCGATGCTTATTAAACGCCATGATAATTAAAAACTGTGAAAATAATGATACGTGTTCAATGAAAAGTGAAAATAATAAAACGGACTCACTATATTCTTGATTATTTTCACTTTTTGAATTCGCTAAAGCCGTCTCAAGATATTTGACTCTTTTCATAATAACGGGCTTTTTTTTAAGTGCCTCAAACTCTTTATTCAGCCCTAAGATTTCTAATAAATGTGAATACGCATCTGCATGACGGACCTCACTCTCTGCAAATGTTGCTCCCACGGAACCAATTTCAGGCTTTGGTATCTTCTGGTACATGTCTCCCCAAAAACTCTTTACGGCCACTTCAATTTGAGAAATAGCGAGCATAGTATTTTTGATGGCAGTTTGCTCTTTTTTTGATAAACGGGTTTTGAAATCTTGAATGTCACTTGTAAAATTAAATTCTGAATGGATCCAATATGAGTGTCTAATTGCAGGAACGTATTCGTATAATTCGGGATATTCATATGGCTTTAAATTGATGCGTTTTTCAAACATATCTCTCGCCCGTTTTTTCGATTGCATGTTCCTATAAAGTATATATGCTTTCGCCACATCTAAAAACTCACTCTGCATAAGTTTCTTTTCAACTAGGTCTTGAATTTCTTCTACATTGGGAGTATAGCGAGGACTTTCTAGTTTTCGTTTTATTAATTCCTCTTGAACTGCCATTGAAATTTTTTCAGCATCTTTTACATCTCCATTTTTAACTGATATCATCGCCCTTAAGACTGCGTCTGTAATTTTTTCTAACACAAATGGCTTTTTATTAAAGTTTCGTTTAAAAATATTTTCAATTTGCATATCAGTCAGTGTTCTCGAATAGCAACCTCTAGGCTACTATTTTATAATAGTTTTTATTTATACAATTTATTTTGGGGGTCAACAAATTCACGAACGTGTCGTATTGAATATGCTGTTAACAAAGATTTAATTTTAAATTAAATATTACAATAAACTAAGTAAAATAAATCGATTTAGTTTTTAACAACGATTGTTATTAACTTTTTTTTAGATTTAATTTTTGAATATATTTAAAATGCGCAGATAATTAAAACTATTATTTATTTAAATAAACTAAATTTGAAAAACATTTTATTCTATATAAATTATTTAAGTGGTAGAGTTAAAAAAAATAATAAGTCATTGTAAGGAGTATGGTTTTATATTTCCTTCTAGCGAAATTTATGATGGCCTAGCAGCGACTTATGATTATGGGCCATTTGGGGTTGAATTAAAAAACAATATTAAACAATCTTGGTGGAGGTCAATGGTTCGGGAAAATGAGAATATTGTTGGTATAGACTCGGCAATCTTTATGCATCCATCTATTTGGAAGGCATCTGGGCATATTGATGCATTTAATGACCCCTTAATTGACAATAAAGAGTCTAAAAAAAGATACAGAGCAGATGTTTTAATAGAGGATGAATTGGAAAAATATCAGCAAAAAATAAATAAAGAGATATTAAAAGCAAAAAAAAGGTTCGGGACCGCATTTAATTTATCTACCTTTCAAACAACACACCCTAGGGTTGTAAAGTATAGCAATAAAATTACATCTATCAGTAAAAGATTATCGGATTCATTGGAACAAGATAGCTTAGATGAATTGAAAAACATAATAGAAGAATTAGAGATTCGATGTCCAGTTTCAGGAACAACCAACTGGACAGATGTAAGGAAGTTTAATTTAATGTTTGAGACAAAAGTTGGTGCCTTAGCCAATGAATCAAGCAAATTATTTTTAAGACCAGAAACAGCTCAGGGAATATTTGTAAATTTTTTAAATGTTCAAAAAAGCGCTAGAAAAAAAATTCCTTTTGGTGTCGCTCAAATAGGCAAGGCCTTCAGGAATGAGATTGTGGCAAGGCAATTTATTTTTAGAATGAAAGAGTTTGAGCAAATGGAGATGCAATTTTTTGTTCGTCCTGGAGAAGAAATAAAATGGTATAATTTCTGGAAAGAATCGCGAATGGACTGGCATAAAAGTCTTAATTTAAATTTTGGAAACTATAGGTTCCATGATCATCAGAATTTAGCACATTATGCAAATGCGGCTTGTGATATTGAGTTTGAATTCCCGATAGGGTTTAAGGAATTAGAGGGAATTCATTCGAGAACAAATTACGATTTATCTCAACATCAAAACTTTAGCAAAAAACGGTTATCTTACTTTGATCCAGATCAAAAGGAAAGCTATATCCCTTATGTAGTTGAAACATCAGTGGGGTTAGATAGATTATTTTTATCTATTTTATGTGGTTCTTTTGTTGAAGAAACTGTAAATAATGAGCAGCGAATAGTATTAAAAATTCCTCCAAAATTAGCGCCTGTTAGTGTAGCTGTTTTGCCGTTACTAAAAAAGGAAGAGTTAACTGATAAGGCTCGAGATATTTTCACGAATTTAAAATCAACATTTTCTTGTCACTTTGAAGAAAAAGATTCTATCGGTAAGCGATATCGAAGACAAGATGCTATTGGTACTCCTTTTTGCATCACTGTCGATCATGATACAATTACGGACAATCAAGTTACGTTGCGTGATCGAAACACGATGCAACAAGAACGAATCCCTATAATTAAATTAAATAAAATTATTAAAGAGAGGCTTGATATTTAGCTTCAACTGCCTTCCAATTCACAATATCCCAAAAGGCTTTAATGTAATCAGGTCTGCGATTTTGATAATTTAGATAATAAGCATGCTCCCACACATCTAGTCCTAATATAGGAGTCCCTTCGCATCCGCCCACCATGAGCGGATTGTCTTGATTTGGTGTAGAACAAATACTTAATTCCCCATTTTTAGAACACAACCAGGCCCAGCCAGAGCCAAAACGAGTTGCTGCAGCTTGCGCAAATTGTTTTTTCATCGCATCACAGCTCCCAAAACTTTTTTCTATTAATGCAATAAAGTCGTTAGATGCTTGTTCGGCGTTAGGGCTTAAAATTTCCCAAAACAAGCAGTGGTTATAATATCCGCCGCCATTATTTTGAATTGCCACAGGCAAATTCGGAGTTTTTAGAATTTCTTCAATTGATTTATTTTCAAATTCTGTTCCATCAATAGCTTTATTTAAATTGTTTGTGTAACCAGCATGATGTTTAGAATGATGGATTTCCATTGTTTTTGCATCGATATGCGGCTCTAATGCACTATAATCATAATTTAATTGTGGTAATTCAAATGCCATAATATATTTATTTAATCTTTTAGCAAAGATAATGAACTTGCTATAATTTTATCATTTTGATTGAGAAATATTTGCATTTTGGGCCAACCCCACATTTGGCGAATAATTAGTGCAGAGATTCTCTCAATAATTTGTTCTTTGTTTTCTTGAATTTCTAATTGTAATGTATTTTGGTTATTGCTATTTCCTAATTCTGAAATTATCCAATTTGTTAATTCTTCTAAGATTTTTTGAGATGCCTCATTGCTAAGTTGAAAGTCTTCAAATGTATCTAGCTTTTCTCTGTTCATATCAACATAATCAAAAACAAAATTATTAAAAAATTCACTAGTGTATAGGTAAACCAAACTTGTTGGGAGAGAGTCATTTGTAGATTTTAAAACATGGTCCGGCAGTATCCCTCCCCCCCCATAAACAACTCTTCCATCCATGGTTTTGAATTTTTGCAGTGTGTCTGCTTGAGGGCTGTCATCACGCATATACATCTCAGCAAAATACTCCTCTTGATTCTCAGAATAAGGTTTTTGAATACAGCGACCAGAAGGAGTATAATAGCGCGAAACAGTGAGCCGCATTAAAGAGCCATCTTGCAGATAGATTTGTTCTTGAACTAAACCCTTTCCAAAGCTTCGTTCACCAAGAATTGTCCCGCGGTCGTTGTCTTGAATGGCTCCAGCCACTATTTCGCTTGCAGATGCAGACCCTTCATCAATTAACACGCATAAACCACCATCTTTAAATTCTCCAAACGAATCAGCAAAATATTTTTGTGTTTTTCTTGCATTCCCTTTTGTGTATACTAAAAGTTCATTGTTCCCAAAAAACTCGTTTAGTATTTTTATGGCTTGATCTAGATATCCCCCACTATTGCCCCGTAGGTCTAATATTAAGCTTTCTATGCTTGCCTCTTTATTCAGTTTTTTTAACTCGACTTTGAATTCATTAAATGTAGTAGCAGAAAATCTGTTTAGTTTTATGTAGCCGATATTGGGATAAATTTCATATGCTACATCTAAACTAACTAACGGAATTTTCTCTCTTATTAGGCTTACAAATCTAGTAAGAGTGTCTTGGGGACTCTTTATCCCCACTTTAACACGAGAACCTCTTTTCCCTCTTAATTTTCCAATAACGTCCTGATTTTTTATACCTATGCCTGCAACTAATTCATCTTCAATAAAAACAATTCTTTCGCCTGCTTGAAGCCCCTTTTTTTCAGAAGGGCCATTCGGAATAATACTAACAATTATTATTGTATCTCGATGAATAGAAAACTCTATGCCGATTCCGTCAAAACTGCCCTCCATAGACGCCATTGATGATTCAACTTCTTCGGCAGTCATATATATTGAATGGGGATCTAAGTTGGTTAGTGTTTGATTAATAGTGTTTTCAATAAGCGAGTTTATTTCTATTGAGTCCACATAATTATTTTGAATTTGCTTAAGAACGTTACTAATTTTATTCTCATCTGCATTAATCTTTTCACTATCTAAGAATAGATAAATTAAACAACTCAGACCTAACATACCCCAAATGAATGAACTATTATTTCCTTTCATTTTTTATATTAATTCTTTTAATTGGACAATCTTAACCTTTGCTTGTAGCAAAAAATCAACACCACTTAAATCTTTATATTCTTTGTGATAAACAACCCTTTTTATTCCAGCTTGATGAATCAATTTACTACAATTTTTACATGGAGAATGGGTTAAATATAGGCTGGCATTTTCTGACGACTGGCCATGTTTAGCGCACTTTAAGATGGCGTTTGCTTCTGCGTGTAAAACATACCATTTGGTTTCCCCATTTTCTAATTCACAAGTATTTTCAAATCCAGAAGGAGTTCCATTATATCCATCTGATATAATCATGTTGTCTTTTACAATTAATGCACCCACTTGTTTTCTGTTACAATAAGATAATTTTCCCCATTCAATCGCCATTTTCATATAGGCTTGATCATATCTGTGTTGTTTTGTCTGATTATGCATCATGAAACTCAAATTCTTTTGTGCCCAGAGTGGGAATCGAACCCACACTCTGTTGCCAGAACTGGATTTTGAATCCAGCGCGTCTACCAATTCCGCCATCTGGGCAAAATATAACTTAGGGGACAAATCTAAATTAATTACTTTAATTTTCTCTTATTAAGTTCAATTAATTTATTAAGTTTGCAAACCTATTCTAAAAAAGAAGGGGGATTTCAAAGTATGGATTCTAATGTAAAAATATTTGGGGGAAGGCATTCAATTGTTCTAGCTGAAGAAATTGCGAGAGCTTATGGGCTACCTCTTGGTAGCATTGCTTTTTATAATTTTAGCGATGGAGAATTTCAACCATCTTACGAAGAAACTGTACGTGGACAGAAAGTTTTTATTATTCAATCTACGCCACCACCATTTGACAATTTATTAGAGTTGCTTTTAATGATTGATGCAGCTAAAAGAGCATCGGCTAAAGAGATCATTGCTGTAGTGCCTTATTTTGGCATGGCGAGACAAGATAGAAAAGACAAGCCCAGAGTTCCTATTGGGGCGAAATTAGCAGCCAATTTAATTAGTTCAGCGGGCGCAACAAGAATTATTACGATTGATTTACACGCTGACCAAATTCAAGGTTTTTTTGAAGTTCCTGTGGATCATTTATTTGGGTCAACCGTATTCGTTGAGTATATTGAGTCATTAAAATTAAAAAACTTGACTATCGCTTCTCCTGATATAGGTGGCTCAAAAAGGGCGAATGCTTATGCAAGGTATTTTAATTCCGAAATAGTTATTTGCTATAAAAAAAGATTAACGGCAAACCAGGTTCATGAAATGAAGTTAATAGGGAATGTAAAAGAAAAAGATATTATATTAGTAGATGATATGATTGATACAGGAGGAACCATCGTAAAAGCAGCAAAAATGATGAAGGAGGCGGGAGCAAATAGTGTTCGTGCAATTTGTACTCATGCGGTGTTATCTGGTCAGGCACATGAAAATATTGAAAAATCGGTGATTCAGGAGCTAATTGTTAGTGACACATTGCCAATGAAAAAATCAAATTCAAAGATTAAAGTATTAACAATAGCAAATTTATTTGCTGATGTTATTAAAAGTATAAATAATAATAAATCAATAAGTTCACAGTTTTTAATTTAAAAAAATCAAATAATTATGAAATCGGTATCTATAAAAGGAATAGCGAGAGTAGATCTAGGAAAAAAGTTCGCTAAACAATTAAGAAAAGCAGAGAATGTCCCATGTGTTATTTATGGTGGAAAAGAAGCGCCGGTTCACTTCTATGCGCATTCAAATGAA
The DNA here is from genome assembly GCA_002722215.1 of Flavobacteriales bacterium. GTDB lineage: Bacteria > Bacteroidota > Bacteroidia > Flavobacteriales > TMED113 > SP256. Next base: position 49,499 of record PBKX01000007.1, read on the forward strand.
TTTAGAAAAATTGTATATACACCAAACGTCTATTTAATTGATATTGTTGTTGGAGAAAAGCAATTTAAGGTAACAATGGGTGATATTCAATTTCATCCTGTTACAGACAAAATTTTACACATTGATTTTCTAAGAGTATTAGAAAATAAGGCGGTTAAGATTAATATTCCTGTGAATATTACAGGTAACTCAATAGGTGTTAGAAATGGAGGTAGATTAAGTTTAAACATGAGAAGAATCTTAGTTGAGGCGCTTGCAGAAAATTTACCGTCAACCATTGACATAGACATTACTCAATTGCGAATTGGGCATGCAATCAGGGTATCAGATCTATCATTAGATGGTGTCACATTATTAAGTAATTCAGCGGATGTTATTGTAGCAGTTAAAACAGCGAGAGCAGCAATTGAAACAGAGGAAGAAGAAGACTCTGAGGAGGGAGATGCGCCAAAAGATGACAAGTCTACAGAGGGGGATGCGCCAAAAGATGATAAGCCTGCAGAATAAAAGTACTTAAAGGTTACATTATGAATAAATTCCTTTTAGTGGGGCTAGGTAATCCTGGTGAAAAATACCAAGATACTCGTCATAATATAGGATTTAAAATAGCAGATGCACTCTGTGCCCAATATAAAAGTGACTTTAATTCTGAAAGATATGCAGAAATAGCAAGCCTTAAAATTAAGGGGCGTCAAGTTTTCTTATTAAAGCCAACCACATTTATGAACTTAAGTGGAAAAGCGGTTCGCTATTATATGTTATTACATAGCATCAAAATTGAGAATGTGTTAATTGTTTCAGATGATTTACATGTGCCTTTTGGTAAAATCAAATTTAAAAGAAAGGGGTCTCACGGTGGACATAATGGACACAGAGACATTATTGAAAAACTAAAAACATCTCTCTATCCAAGAATGAAATTTGGCATTGGCAGTAATTTTAAAGCAAGTGAACAATCTCGATATGTTTTAGGCCATTGGCTAGATGAAGAAGAGCGTCTATTAGCAGATTTTATTAAAGCAGCTGTTGATGCAATTACTAATTTCTGTATCTTGGGAATAGATAAGACTATGTCAGAGTTTAATTGATTATGCTAAATTATTGTAAGATATCGATATTAATATTGTTTTCTGTTTTCTTGCAAACAATTGGACTCTCGCAACATTATGATATTGGATATAATACAGATTATTTAAATATTTATAGTCCCAACTCCTTTGATCCTGACTATAGGAGAACAATTTTTACTTTGGAGCCTAAAAAGAAAATTAAAAAAGTATTTAGTGAAACTGGAGCGCTTTTAGAAGAATTAGTTTTTGTAAATGGTGTTTTAGTTGGAGGGATAGAGTATTTTATTCACTCGGAATTTCCTTTTTTAGATACTCCAAGAAGGTTTCGGATAGAAGCTGTTACACATAGCTTGGCTACATATAAGAATATGGCTATTACATCCTCTACCGTTCGATACGTTCCAGATTTTCAAAATACTACTTTGAAAGTTCGAGTATATAATAATGATATGCAATCTTTCTATATTTTAAACACTACCCCTCACGGCAGAAAATTATTTTTCAAAGAAGAGGGGACATAATAATATTTTTGTTTTTCCGTTAGCATTTATGCATATCGAATTATACGGGGGTATATTCTGATAATAGGGGGGGCTTAGAGCCCTCTCGTCTATTATGCCTCATTAATCTAGTTAATGGTGTTTAAATGTAGATGTGCAATGCATATACTATAATCATATATATAGTTATATTTGTAGTTAGCAACAAATAATTTTTATATATGAAAAAAATCCTACTAATAGTATGTGGGCTTATCTTTTTTGGAGGAGACGCTCAAACAGGTATATCTAGAAATGTAGATGAATCTGTGCAAGAAACATATTATAAAAATGGGCAACTAAAAGCAAAAAAGTTTTTTAAAAATGAAAAACTTAACGGCACATGTAGATTATGGCATGAGAATGGTCGGTTGAAATTTGAAGGTAATTTTAAAAATGGCAGCAAAGAGGGGAAGCATCTATGGTGGTATGAGAATGGGCAATTAGAATACGAAGAGTATTATAATCATGGTCAAAGAGAGGGGTTCTGGAAAGGATGGTGGGAAAATGGTCAATTAGAATATGAAGGACAATTTAAACATAATAAACGGGATGATGTTTGGCGGTCTTATTATGAGAATAATCAGATTCAAAAAGAAACAAAATTTATTTTAGAAAGAAAAGTGTTTGAAAAATGTTTTGATGAAAATGGTGAGAAGATTCGTTGTGAAGACACCCTCGAGCCAATTTGGTGGTGGAAGCAAGAAACATGCCTAGATGAACAGGGAAATATAATTGATTGTGACGAATTGTATTTAGGGGTTTTTTAATTTTTCTTTATGTACTCTATATCCATACTGTTTTTAGTGTTATTTTCATTTTGCTCAGTACAGGCGCAGGGTATTGGGCATTATGTTAATAATAAACTTAAATCAAAGCTCAAGTATCAGCCTCAAACTATAGTAGAAGAAACTTTTTTTAAAACGTATTATGCGGATGGCAAAATAAAAGAAGAGGGCATCGGCAAATCTGACCAGCGAAATGGTGCTTACAAATCATACTATAAAAATGGATTGCTAGAAAGTGAGGGACATTATAAAGACAATAAACGAAAAGGGTTTTGGATATTCTATTATGAAAATGGACAGGTAAAAAGTAGAGAAAATTATAAATATGGTGAGCTGAGGGGGCATTTCAGGTCATATTATCCAAGTGGCCAATTAAAGGCCAAAGGAAATTTTATTGACATAGCAGAACCACAAGGTATTTGGAAATTCTATTTTCCTAGCGGAGAATTAAAAGAAGAGCATGAGTACAGGGATAAAACACTGGTTTCACATAAGTCTTTTGAGGAAATTCGGTCTACTCCCAAATATCCTCAAAAGGAAGTGTGTATATATACACCACTATCAAGGCTTATTTCAAAATAAAATTACACAAAACGAAAAAGAATTGTGACAGAACCGATGATTAGTTCTATAAAATTGACAACGATTTAATTTGTTAGATTTGTAACATGAAACATCTATATATACTATTATTCATTTT
>PBKX01000008.1 GCA_002722215.1 Flavobacteriales bacterium
CTCCAGCTATTAAAGCATTTGGATCATAGTCACACGCTGTTTGATCCATACAGCCTACACATGATTCATATTCACAAGAACCATCATCATCTGTAGCATCTAAGTCATAATTACATGCTAATTCCTCTGTACATCCGTCAATTTCAAATTCATTACAAATACTATCTGCGTCTATATCATTTATGCAGTTACCATCACAATCATAATAAATTTCTGCATACTCACATGAGCCATCACTAATACTTGCTGACTCGTCATAATTACACGCTGAAGGATCAATACATCCTGCACAAAATTGATATTCACATGAACCATTATCACATACAGCGCTAGCATCATAATTACATGCTATTTCATCTGTGCAACCATCTGGCAATATACATGATTGATCATCACATACAGCACTAGCATCATAATTGCAAGCTACAACGTTTGTACAGCCATCTGGCAAATTACATGAACTGTCATCATCTGTAGCTATTAGACTATAATTACAAGCTTCGGGATTGGTACAACCTGCGATTTCAAACTCATCACACACACCATCAGAATCAGCATCATTTACACAGTTACCATCACAATCATAACCTATATTTGCTGCAGGCTGATCACAACCACAACCTAAATCATTATTGTAACATGATCCATCATCTATAGTTGCAGATTCATCATAATTACAGCCTAATCCGTCCGTACAACCGGCACATGTTTCATATTCACATGAATCATCTAATATGGTAGCACCTGCATCATAATTACAGGCTATTTCATCTGTGCAGCCATAGCAAGAGTAGTCACAAGTTGCATCATCTATAGTGGCAAACTCATCGTAATTACATGCTAGTTCATCTGTACAGCCAGAACAAGACAAATACTCACATGATTCATCATCTATCGTAGAACCATTGTAATTACAGGCTAATTCATCTGTACAGCCATAGCAAGAGTAATCACACGTTGCATCATCTATAGTTGCAAACTCATCATAATTACATGCTAATTCATCTGTACAGCCTACACATGATTCATATTCACAAGATGCATTATCTATAGTTGCAAACTCATCATAATTACATGCTAATTCATCTGTACAGCCTACACATGATTCATACTCACAAGAATCATTATTCTCAAAAATAAAATCAGCATCATAGTTACAAGCTTCTAGATCTAGACAGCCGTAACATGTTTCATAGTCGAAACAATCACTAGGAATAGTAGCACTAGCATCATAATCACACGCCATTTCATCCATGCATCCTACACAAGAATCATATTCGCAACTAAAATCTTCTTCTGTAGCACTAGGATTATAATTACAAGCATTAGGATCTGTACAGCCAATTATTTCAAGTTCATCACATACACCGTCATTATCTGTATCATTATCTATAATTTGAATGACATTATCTGTTCCATCTGAAATAAGACATTCACCTTGATAAATGCTTAAATTATATGAATCTGGTGATAATTCAACATCAAAAGACTCTTCATAAGCATCCCCAATACTAACAGAGCTAGCAGCACTTAAAGCATTAATTGTGAAAATATCCCCATCTACGGTGAGACCAGGTATAGCAGTCCATTCAATATCTAGATTATAAACAACGCCACCTGAATTGATCAGCCAAACAATTTCTTGACCAGATGTGAATCCTTCATAAATGCCAGCTGATTGCGAATCATAACCCCACACAGCAACTTGGAGAGTTTCTTCTCCATTAAAAATAACATCACCACCAGACCATAGGCCACAAGTTGGATGAAGAAAAAAAGCTCCTATCTGATCACCCACTTGTAAGCTTGAAAGATTATTCAAAGCAACGGTATGATTCTCTGTTGCATTCCCTGTAAATGTATTGCCTAAACAATCTGAACCTTGGTTCCCCTCCCAAATATCAAAATCTAAATTTTCTAATCCCACACTTAAATCAGTACAGTCATCTCCATCATCTAAACAAATCGAGTAAATCCCGGAAGGACCATCCACATATACAGTTAATAGACCTATTTCACAATCAACACTTTCCAAAGAATAAGAAAGAGTTACATCCACAGATTCTAATATTTCTACAGAAAGATCTGGAAGCGGACAATTAGAATTATTATTATCAAAAGAAATGGTATAATCTCCAGGGACATTTATATTATATACAATATCATATAAGGAATTTGTTTCCACACTTGCAATTTGAGGGGAAATAATTTCTCCCGAGCTAGAGGTGAAGATAGCGCTCACACCAGCTAAGCCAACAATTTCAGAATCATACTGAAAATCGAAATACACTTCCCAAAGACCATCACATAAATTAGTAAGAATAGGCTGCACAATTACATTACAATCTACTTCGTCCCAATCACAAACACCATTATCATCTTGATCATTATCAATTATTTCACCATTCTCACATGTTTCACATATATTATCAATATACAGGCAACAATCTTGATCATCTTCTATTTCTAAAACATAATATCGTTCTATATTGCCCGGAGCGTCGTTCCAAAAACCAGGAGATGCTGCATTTGAAGAAAAAACTTCCACGAAATTTTCATTGCCGCCTCCATTTGGTTCACCATCATTCCAATTAAGATAGGAGAGATCTTCCCCATTCACCCACGCAAAACTCCCTTCGACATTTACATCATTTAAACCTATCCAGTAATTATTAGGAATAACTGAATTGACACTATTATAAATAAATTCGTCTTCTTCTTGAGAACTAATAGATGCTAAATAGCCACCCAATGATATACTGATATTATTCGCATATTCCCAAGTTTCTTTAGTATTAGAAATATAATAAGCATGACCATCTAATAAACCAAGGAATTCATAACCTTCAATTTCTTCACCAGGAATTGCGCAATCAATATTAACATTTTCATTATAATTACATGCTAACTCATCAGAACATCCTAAAAAAACTAAATTAGCACAAGAACCATTATCAAAATCAGCCTCAAAACCTTGCGTATAGTATTCTAAATAAATTGGATCCACACACCCCTCATAAAGACAAGAGCCATCATCTATATTACAATTATTGCAATAATTTAGTGCTTGACTATCAGTGCATCCTTCTTCATCTACACAAACTTGATAAGTGCCAAATTCTATTGGATTAGCATTATCTTCAGCATATGTCCACTCAGAGATATCAAAGCTTACATAATCAGATGCTAAATCACCTGTTGCACTATTAAAAACAGTAGCATTTTCTTCCCATGGATTTGGGCCTAAATGAGGACCAAAACAATCTAATCTCTTTGCCCAACCTCCAGTAATTGTGTAATCAGAATTATTACTAGCCCAAAAATCGACCGTTTGTGGCTCAACACTATCCCAATCGGGAGCATATAAAATTTCTATAATAGACTCAGCACCACCATAAAAATTTAAAGCATTTAATTGATAATCAGCAGAAAATCCATGTAAATTTTCAAAAGAAGCTAAACTCCTAGTAAGATAGATAAAGTCACCCGAGGAAAAAGAACCGGAAGGAAATTGATAAGCACCCCCACTCTGATCTCCTGCCTCAGTGTTATTACTGGTTGCAAATCCATAAACACTTAAATCTGGTATATCTTCTAACACATATAGTTCTATTGATCTTGCTTGACCAGAAACACCATTATTTGGATATGGGCTATCTGGACGCGAAATCCCTGTTAACACTAAAGAGGTCTGCTGTGCAGGCAAAAAATGACCAAAAATGAAAAGAAAAATGAAAAAATAAATTTTATTCATAATAAGATATAAATGTTAATCGTGCTATAACAATTAATCACAAGAGTTAAAAATACATAATTTGATTCAATTCTTAAAATTAATCGGCAACAATTAAATGCTTAAGATTAGGCTTAACAATAACATTTTGATTGTTAATCAATTTATCCTTCAACAACCACCGCTTCTTAATCAAAGTAGCATTTTTAAAAATTGGAAATTCGCCATTATTGAGGATACAAAAAGAATTATTCAACGGCTGAAGCCAAAAATTTTTAAGTTCTAATTGAATGCCATCGGAGACACAGAGCTCATTATTATTTACATTATAAGTGGCAGAAAAAGCGTTGTATACAAAAGCATCCTTACCATATGTAAAAGAAGTTAAGGAGCCTGGATTCGAGATATTCTCATTTTTCAAATCTAATTCCAAGGTATTTAAATCAAAAAATGCGATATCATAATCAATCAAATAATTAAGCATTGGAAATAAAAACCGATCATTATTACTAAAAATTAAAACACTATTATTATCAAAATTATATTCAAGACTAACTCCTTTGACAAATAATTGATTTTCTTGTGCTTTTAATTGATTCGGAATAATAAAATTGGCATCTGCACACACAACACCACTATTAGAGTAATAATAATGTGATGACTGAATATTAAACAAAGAAGTCATAAAATCACCACTACCATTTAAATTCTCTCCATCAAAATAAATATCACCTAAAAAATAAAATTGATCATATAGAGTAAACAAGTCATCAATTGATTTAATAAGAAATTTATTATCATAAGGGAACAAATTAAGCATCGCAGAATTAACAGAAAAAGGAGTAGCAGACAATGAATTACCATTAATTATATTATTAGAAAATCCCACCATTTTACCTGAAAGTATTTCAATTTTATTAGCCTGAAACTCTATATATTTAGAATAAAAATCACCCGACCCAAAAAGACCTTTTTCACTTAAATCTAACACCCCATCTAATTTGACTAATCCTTTATATAGTGCAACACTATCTTCCTCAATAACAGTATATAGATTATTAGTTTCATTGAAAAATAAATCACTATTTAAATCTGTTTGATAACTATCTAAGTATAAAGACCCCGAAAATGACAAATTAGATAATGACATATCACTTAAATATGTCAACTCAAATGGATTAATCAAAAAAACAACCGGATTGTTGTCATAACTTAAAAACGATGATTGAAATGATCGAAATTTTGGAAAATTGTTCAGTTTTTTTTCTCCTGACTTATTGTTGAGTGAATCTATGGCAAGGACACCTTTATCAAAATGAATTAATGAGGATGAAATTTCTGACTCATTATTTTGAAGAAAAGATAAAATGGAATTATTACTAAAATGAAACGAAAAATCATCATATTCAAATCTTATATTTTTACCTGAAAAAGCAAAAGAACCAATATCTATATTGCCATCCATTACAAAGCTTTTGTTTTTAAAAAAATGTAACCTATTCGACATTGGATAAATATTAAAAGGAAATCTATTTGTAATATTCATTTTTTGGACTCGATATATATCCATTGTATTTAAATACAAATCGATTTCTGCCACCGTGTCACCAATAGCAGCTAAAGATTCAATCATAAAGGAATCATGATCATGCTCCTTGATATAAGATTCTGAAAACTGAAAAGCCCAAGGATTAATTTTAAACAATTGACCAAAACGAGTATAATCTATAAACCCGAAGATTTCAAGATCTATCAATAAATTTAATGATGACTGCTCATCTAGCCCAATGTATTTAGCGAATTCTTGTAATTTATATTCCCCGTCCAAGTCTTTACCTTCATAAAATTGCATCAATAAAGCAAGTGGATTGACATCAAATCTTGCAATATCCCGATATCTACTTTCATCAAAATATTGATCAGACTCAAATAACACCTGAATATCCCTGCCTGGAGAATAGTGAAACAGTAAACAGTTATCTTCTACTAAATCAATTTCCATTCTATCTACATACATATTTAAGCCATGTAATGTGTTTCTAATCGGATTTAATCCTCTTTTACCTGACAATCTACCTATTGAAATTTGTTTTTGTTGATCATCATATGAAAACTGAACATAAGGGTGATGAATAGAGCCAAATTGATTTTGAATAGAAAATTCTACATTATTACTTAGTAATTTTCCATCAATTAGTTGAAAATTATCGGAGAAAAACAAATACTTCATATTATCATCCTGAAACTTGATATCAATAACCTCACCACCCCTATTAAAAACAATATCATCACCCTTTAATTGCAAACCACTTACAAAATGAAAGTCATCGAATATAATGAGACTTTCATTGTGTGTATTTGATTTAAAACTAGGATATTTATTAGATGAGGTCAATTGATTCTTATAAACCCCTTGACAAGTGCTGTTTACAACGCCGACACAAGAAAAAGAAGTATTTTCGATTTGAAAAAATTTCTTTTTGAAGTCTAATGAAAAATTAGAAAAATCAAATTCCACAAAAAGATCATCATTTAAAAAATCTGACTCAGCGGAAATCCCACTAAAAATATTTTCTATAATATCATAATCGCCAGTGGCATTAAAAAACTGAATAGTATCACGATGGTTAAATAATATGAGTTCAGAATCTGAAAAATGAAAATTCAAATTGCCATTATCCTCAAAAAATACATTAAAATCTCCAGAACATTTCCAACTAAAACCCTCTCCAATATATAATGTGTTAGATATTAAAAATCTCTCGATATTAGAGAATAAGTGTTTTAAGTGCAGGTCCGTATATACGTCATTATTTTCAATTAAAAAATCTAACAAATCAGAAAAAACGAGACTTTTCTTATTGTTTCCATGACACTCTAGAAATAAATTAAAAAAGGGGACATAATGAGAATTAAAATACAAACCCCTATCATTGAACTCAGCTAAAACTTGATTGATTTTATATTTTTGATCCTCTGATAGTTCACGAGAATTTAAAATTCTAAAAAACTTTCTTGCTTTTTTCCTGACTTTCGATTTGGAATTGTCTTTCATTAATGCATATATATCTGACTTGAAATCTATCTCCTGAGCTGTTAAAAATGACGTAAAAGAACAGAAAATAAATAAGATACATACTTTATAAAACCAATTCATAAATACATTTTTTACGTAAAAATATCAACAGCTTGTATCTGAACATTCAATAATCTCTTTAAAATGCATGAAATCCAAAGAAGCTCCACCCACCAACAACCCATCAACATTGTTTTGGTGAAGAATAGAAGAAGAATTTTTAACGCTACAGCTTCCACCATATAAAATAGGCATTTTAGAGGCATTATATTTTCCAATTTTTAACACTAACATTTTTCTAATATAAGCATGCATTTCCTCAATTTGAGCAAGAGACGGTGTTTTCCCTGTACCAATTGCCCAAACAGGTTCATATGCTATGATACAATTAGACAAATGCTCATCAGGCAATAACATAATAGTCTCATTTAATTGACCTTCAATAACATTGAAATAATTACCAAGCTCTCTATCTTGCTCTTTTTCTCCAACACAAAAAACAGGACGAATATTATATTTAAAAGCCATTGTTATTTTTTTATTTAAAATAACAGCTGTTTCTTGAAAATATTGCCTTCTTTCAGAATGGCCAATAATAGCGTATTTTACGTACTCACTTAACATAGCGGCTGATATTTCACCAGTATAGGCGCCAAAGTCCTCTGCAGCAAGATTTTGTGCTGCCAAATTAATCTCTTTTGAGAACTGAAAACAATGAGGCAAGTGAATGACAGGAGGTGCAATTACGACATGACAATTGAAGTCATAAGTATCCTCCATTAAAAAAGATGACAATTTTCTCATGAAATCAATTGACTCTGGAGCCGTTTTATTCATTTTCCAATTCCCAATAATATATTTCATATTTAAATTAATTAATTGTTACCCTAGGATCTAACCAAAGATAAATTAAATCTACTAATATATTTATAACTATAAAACAGCTTGAAATGACTAAAATAACGCCCATAACCAAAGGAAAGTCGACACTCATCAAGGCATCAACCAGCAACTTTCCTAAGCCATTCCAACCAAAGATATATTCTATAAAAACAGCGCCCGAAAACATACCTGCAAACCAACCAGATGCAGCAGTAACAACAGAAGTCATAGAGTTTTTTAAAGCATGAAACATAATCACATATATCATCCCAAAACCCTTTGAACGAGCTAATAAAATATAATCAGCACTTAATTCATCAATTAATGCTGATCGTGTCAAATGTACAATAACTCCCAAAGGCCTAATACCTAAAGTTAAAGCGGGAAGAATTAAATTTTGCAAGGATAAAACCCTACTGCCAGATAAATCATTAATCGTAAACAAACTACCTGTTATATTCAAATTAGTTAACCACTCAAACTTATATGCAAAGATATAGCCTATAAGAACAGCACATAAAAAAGAGGGCAACGACATTCCCAATACACTAACAAGTGAAATAAATTTATCTAAAAAACTATCTTTAAAATATGCAGCTAAAACACCTGTCGGAACACCAATACATAATGCGAAAAAAATGGCGGCAAATGCTAACACAATAGTATTAAGAAATGCGTTGGAAATTAAATCAGAGACTAAAATATTTTTTTGATAAAAAGAAGTGCGCAAATAAGGCATCTTTAAAACTAATAACATATTATTAATCTTTAACACAGGGACATAGGAAGGATATACAGGAGAGTCAAAATGTATAGATAATGGAGATAAATCATTTATGTAATAAAAATATTGCTTATATAGAGGTTGATTAAAATGATATTTTTTATTTAATAACTCTAACTGTCGCTCATTATCTCGATCACCGAGCATCATTTTAGCCGGATCAGCAGGAATAACATTAAATAAAAAAAATATAACAGTTATCACTCCAAACAACACAAGCGTAGAATATAACAGTTTATGAATAAGATAATTAAACAATAATATTGATTTATTTAATTGGTAATATGATCTAAATTATCAGGCAAATCTCGCCAATGCCACTTTTCTTGTACAACACCTTTACTTAAAAGAAAAACACCCGGGTTAGCTCTGATCATAGTTTTTAAAGTTGTCTGATCAACCAAAAAGTAAGGATATAACAATTCTGATTGTGATAATTTATTTTTCACTTCAGCAGTAGAAGAAGATGATAGACCATAAACTGGTAAATTAGGTCCTAATACATTAGCAATAAATTTATCAACAACACCATGTGCCTGAACATCTGTTTTTTGAATATCATAAGACACAACTAACAGCACCTTATCTAAAGATAATATACTATCAGTCATCTCAATATCATTGACAGCGTCAACAATGTCAAAATCATGTATTTTTGGCTCATCTCCTTTAATTAGTAATTTTGTTTTTCTATCCTTAAAAATCGCCCCATTTATTTTCCATGGCTCATCTGATGTTTCAAACTCTTTAACAATACCATCAATCTCATAATACCAAACATCTTGATACACATCTTTTTTCGCATCTTCAGGGAGCTTTCTATCTTCATTAATATTAACGCCAACCTTATATGCCCTAAAGTCAATAAAAGGCAAATGTGATAAGGCATTAATAGGGATGAAGCATAAAATTAAACCCTTAATAATTAATAATCTATTAACAGTTTGACGATGTAAGAATAGGCTAATTTTAGCCTGAGTGAAAAATAAGATCAAAGAAATAAATAAAAGATAAATATCCTTAGAGAAGGAAGTCCAGGGATCTAACTTCATGAAATCGCCAAAACATCCACAATCAGTAACTTTATTAAAATAGGCAGAAAAAAAAGTTAGAAATGTAAAAAAGATCATTAATAATAAATTACCCCACATTACTTTTCTAATATGGATGCCATAAAATAAAAATAAACCTAAAAACAGTTCAAACAGAATAATGGAAACAGATAAAACTAAGCTTGCTGGAACAAGAAAATTGAGTCCAAACACCTCAAAATACTCTTGTAGTTTATATGAAAAGCCCAATGGATCAATTAATTTTACAAAGCCAGAAAATAAAAGAAAAATAGCATACGAGAATCGTAATATGTTGACCATAAATTTTTGAGTAAGCAATTTTGTTGCGAAAGATAAAATAGCAAGCACCTGGATACTTAATAAAATAATTAAAAACTTCATTTTTCTGATAATTTAATTAACGCAAAAATAGAATAATTAATCATGTCAAAATAATTTGCGTCTATTCCTTCTGAAACCAATGTTTCACCTTTATTATCTTCAATTTGTTTAACTCGCAGAAGCTTCTGAAGTATTAAGTCTGTAAATGATCCAACTCTCATATCCCTCCACGCTTCATCATAATCATGATTTTTAGCAATCATTAAACTTTTTGCTTTTCCGATATATTGTTGATATAATTTTGAGGCTTCTTCTAAACTCAGATCTGCTGAATCTGAAAGCCCTTTTTCTAATTGAATCAATGCTATAATTGAATAATTAATAATACCCCTAAACTCACCATCGACTGTATCACTGACAGCCTGCTTCCCTTTATCTTCAATACTTCTAATTCGCTGCGCTTTAATGAAGATTTGATCTGTCAATGAACTTAATCTCAAAATCCTCCATGCACTACCATAATCAAGCATTTTTTTATTAAACAACGCATGACAATCATTGGTAATTAAATCAAAACTATCTGATGTCTTCATATGTATTTTTAAACATTAAAATCTATCTTTAGCAAAAATATAATAATTAATCAATCTTAACTTATCAACTTTGGATTTTTATAAAAAATTAAAGAAAAAAAACAGCATGCCATTAATTATGGGCATTTTGAATTTAACACCTGATTCATTTTATGATGGAGGTAAATACAACAACATAAAAAACGCCGTAAATCAAGCTCGAAATATGATATCAGAAGGGGCTGATATTATTGACTTAGGCGCATGTTCTTCTAGGCCCGGATCTCAGCCCATTTCTTTAAAAGAAGAAGAAAAAAGATTATTTCCAATATTACTAAAATTACGTGAAATTTTCCCCGAGATTATAATTTCTATTGACACATATAGGTATCAAATTGCAGGACAGGCAATAAACTATGGGGCAAATTTAATTAATGACATATATATAGAAAAAGATGAAGACAAAATGCTACAAACAATCCAAAAACATGATATACCCTATGTATTAATGCACATGTCTGGCAATCCAACCAATATGCAAAAAAAAATATCTTATAATCACTTCGAAAAAGACATAAAAGATTTTTTTATACAAAAAATTAGAAAATTAGAAAATTATGAGATTACTAAAATTATTCTAGATCCTGGATTTGGGTTTGGTAAAACACTATATCAGAATTATGAATTAATCAATCTGCTACCAAAAATGATGCAATTAAAATATCCAATACTAACTGGAATTTCCAGAAAATCCATGATTAGTAAAGCGTTAAACATACAGACTAATGACACTATTAATGGGACAACAGTATTAAATACCATTTGTCTGATGAAGGGGGCCAAAATAATTAGAGTACATGATGTTAAAGAGGCCAAAGAAAGTTTGGAAATTTTTAAATTAGTAGCAAAAAATAATCCTAATCCCTCTATAATAAAGATTTGAACAAATACTCTTTTATACTGACCCTGATCTACTTATTTAGCTGTAACAATAACAGTACATATACATTATCTGATCAGGAGATTATATTTTCTATAAAAAAGAAAAATCATATAGATAGTTTAAAAATTAAACGAAACGAAAAATTAAAAGTATTTTTTGCTATTGATCCAGAGTGTCCTTTATGTAAATCATATAGCAAAACAATGAATGATCTATATTCAAACTACCAAAATAATATTGATTTTTATGCATTTTTACCATCACCTATTTTTTTAAAAAATAAAATGGAACAATTTGTAGAAGAGTATTATTTTGACATGAATGTAATCATAGACACAAATCAAATTTTAACTCATTTTCTGAATGCTACCATAACACCTGAATGTTTTCTGCTAGATAAAAACCTCAATATCATCTACCAAGGATTGATAGATGATTGGGTCAAGAAGCTAGGAAGAAAAGGACAGAAAATCAACCATAGATATTTAGAAGAAGCTATTGAATCTCATCTAAATGAGGAGTCAATTAATATCAATAAAACTAATGCAATTGGATGTCGTATACAAATATTAAAATAACATACTTTATATTATGCATTATCATAATGGGATGTACGAAAAATGAAACCACATTTCATCAAGACATTAAATATATTATTCATGAAAAATGTGCTGTGTGTCACCATCCAAAAGGTGCAGGACCTTTTAGTCTAATCACGTACCAAGACCTAATAAAAAGAGCAGATATGATAAAAGAGGTTATAGAGGCAAAATATATGCCTCCCTGGCCGGCAGATCCAGAATATAGAAGCTTTTTATATGAAAAATCCTTAACCCCTGATGAAATTGAGAAAATAACAATATGGCTAAATGGAAAGCAACAAAAGGGCGAATGGACTAATAATTCTTTTTTGGATTCATTGCTAGTGAAAGATGAGAAAAGGAAGCCAGACTTACAATTAACAATGAAACAGAGTCATATTACTAATTCAACAAATCAAGATCAATTTTTAATGATGAAATTTCCGTTTGAGTTAGAAAAAGATACATTTATTAGGCAAATTGAGTTTGTCCCTGGAAACACACAGATAGTACATCATATAAATGCTCATCTAATCACATATAGTTCAACAGAAAAAACAAATTTATTTGATGGTGAATATATTGTTGACACGGAACTTTTCTCTGATGAAGCATGTTTTAAAAAATTAAATATTTTGAATGATAGCGGAGAATATCCAGTATTAACACCATCAGTATCGAATTATCTTCCTGGCTCTGAACAAACAATCTATCCAACTGGAATTGGTGGTTTTACTGCAAAAAAACAAAATATTATTTTAGTTAATGATTTCCACTATGCTCCAACACCTTACTCAGTAAAAGACAGTTCTTATTTTAATATATACTTTAGTAAACACCCCCCAAAAAGAAAAATTCAAGAAACACAATTAGGCACATTTGGAATATCTAAAATTAATCCTCCACTAATTATCCCTCCAAATGAAATTAAAAAGTTTACTACTCGTGCAAGGATAACAAAAGACATATCACTACTAACAATAAATCCACACATGCATTTGTTGGGCAAATCATTTTTAGCTTATGCTGTAACTATTAATGATGACACAATACCATTAATCAAAATTGATGATTGGAATTTTAGATGGCAATATTTTTACACTTTTAAAAAGATGTTAAAAATTCCTGCTGGTTCAGAAATCATAGTAGAAGCGACATATGATAATACATCGAACAACCCTGACAACCCATTCTCTCCACCTACAACAGTCTCAGAAAGAGTAAATTTTAATGGAAGAGGAAGTATGAAAACATCAAATGAAATGTTACAATTTATAATTAACTACTTACCATATGAAGAGGGGGATGAAGACATCCATTTAGGAATTTAATAATTTAGTATTAATATCTTTGACAAGTGATGGCCCACTATATATAAATCCTGTATAAATTTGAACCAAACTTGCACCAGCATTTAACATCTCAACAGCATCGCTAGCTTTCATAATGCCGCCAACGGCAATCAATGGTAAAGTTCCTCCTGATTTTTTAGATATATAACTAACAATTTGTTTAGACCTAGTGAATAATGGCTTGCCACTTAATCCTCCCACCCCCTTTGCTTCAATATCACTTTTGTTACTTATTAAAGATTCACGCTTTGAGGAGGTATTTGTAGCAATAATACCAGATATTTTAAATTCGCTTACCAAATCTAAAATATGGTCAATTTGAAAAAAGTTTAAATCCGGAGAAATTTTAATCAGAATAGGTTTATTATATTTTTTCTTATTAATTTTCTGAACCTCCGAGAGTAAAAGTTTTAAATCTGATTTATTTTGTAGCTCGACTAGACCAGGAGTATTTGGGGAACTAATATTAAGGACTAAATAATCAACATAAGGAGCAATTTTCTCAAGACATATTTTATAATCTGATGAAGCACATTTATTATCTGTTATTTTATTTTTACCAATATTACCACCCACAATAATGTTAGCATATCTTTTTTTAAGTCGTTTAGCAATAACATCTACACCATCGTTATTAAAACCCATCCTATTAATTATAGCCTGATCCTTTTTTAATCTAAATAATCTTGGTTTCTTATTACCAACTTGAGGCAAAGGAGTAACAGTACCTATCTCTACAAAACCAAAGCCCAAGGATGCAAATTCGTTAAACACTTTTGCATTTTTATCAAAACCTGCAGCCAAGCCTACTGGATTTTTAAATAAAATACCAAAAAGATTTTTTTCTAACCTTTTATCTTCTACAGCATAGAAGAATCGAAAAAGTTGACCAAAACCAGGAAGATAAAAACAAAATTTTAATAATTGAATAATTCGATCATGAATAAATTCTGGATTAAAAGCAAATAAAATAGGTCTAAATAAAATTTTATATAACATGTTGACTATAAAATTAAAAATTTGCACATTAAAAAAACAAGCAATTAGATAATAAATTTTTATTTTTACTAAATGTTAAATTTAGACTGTCGTTTTTATTTATACGCTTTTGTAGCCTTACTTTTTTCTAACACTGCTGTATTAGCGTGTGATACAACACCATCGTTAACTGTAAGTAATGTAATTGATAATGGAGATGACACATTTTACATGGATATTACAGCTTGCATTGGTTCTGAAGGATCTGCAGATGGATTTGATTTATATTTTAATAATGACATCAATATATTAGGGACTACTGTCACTGAAATAGAGTCACCAGGATTAGGAAATGTGGCAACCGTTAGTGTCAGTAATGGTATTTGGTTAGCTTATTTTGAAGAATATGATATCAATGGGACTTATTTTGAAAATGGTGCATGGGGGTTAGATTGCATTGAATTTGGTGTTATTGTAGATGATAATCCAGAAGGAGCCACTTTATGTAGCGCTGGGATGAATGAAGATTGTTTAGGATGGACTTTTGATGACGTTTTTATTACATGTGCAGTCATACCTGGTCCTTGTGTGCCTAATTACTCAATAACTGATAATGGAACTATTGATGGTGATGTTAGCGTTAGTGGACAAAACTGTAATTTTGCACCACTAAATGATGAAATTGTTGAACTAACTGTGACCTGTGATGGGGAATTTAATTTTTCATTAACACAAGATGAAAGTATAGGTTGGCCAGGTGAATCCTGGCTCACTATTGCTTTGGGTTGTTGCAGTGGTGTCCTAGAACAGACAATGTCTTTTTTTCTTGAGCCTACACTCACAATAGACACATACTTAACAGAGGGGACCTATTACGTCATTGTAGATATTGAAGGAAATGGATTTCCTGGAGATTATATTTTAGACATCACATCAAGTGCTGATGTGGGACTAGTTACTACTGCAAATGCGGGGGAAGATCAAGTAACTTGCGAAGAGGATATAGTATTAAACGGTAATCCGACTTTAAATGACAATGAAATAGGGACATGGAGTATTGTTAGCGGTAGCGGAAATTTTATAGAACCAAATAATCCAAATACCACTGTAACAAATTTACTCAATGGAGAAAATCTATTTCAATGGGAAATTGCTAATGAGTGTTCAAATTCTACAGATTTAGTGGCTATAGAAGTAGCTAACAATATCGTTATCGATGCCCCTGAAACAGTATATTGCCTAGATGACATTTCTTTATCAGCAATAGGAGCAAATAATAGTGGGGAATGGAGTGTAACACCAGAATTTAATATCGAAATTAATGATATCAATTCGGACGATACATTTGCAACCGTAACAGCATATGGAACATATACTTTCACATATACAGTTTGTGATGAAGAATTTTCGACAGTTGTAAATGTTGAAAGCATCACACCAAACCTGTCCTCACCATCAAATACATACTACTGCTTAGAAAGTTTTTCATTAATGGCAGACGTAAATGGAGATCCTGGATATTGGGATTTTGAAGGGCCATTTATTGCAAATATTGACAATCCAATATCACTAAACCCAACAGTAACAGTAAATGGATATGGAACATATACTTTTACATATTATGGCTGTGGATCTAGTAATAGTATTCAAATAAATATGGCTGGTTCTCCTCCCAATGCATTTGGGGAAGAAGAAACATATTGCCTCGAACCAATTGAATTAAATGCGCAAGTTGATGGAGATCCTGGATATTGGAGTTTTGAAGGACCTGGTAATGCAATTTTCAGCCAACAAGATGAATTAACTACAACAGTGACAGTGGATGAGTATGGCACATATTTCTTCACATATAACGGATGTGGGGAATCGAGTAATACTATAATATTAAATTCATTAATTGCACAACCCCAAATTATTGAACCAGAAGAAGAACTAACCATCTATTGTGATCTAAACACCAACTTAGAAGCCTACGTCTTAGGAGATCCTGGATATTGGGATTATGATGGACCTGGAACCGCTATTTTTGAAAATCAAAATTCGCAAGCAACTATGGTCACGGTAGATCAATATGGTACTTATTCATTTACTTACCACGGATGTGGTACAGAAAGTTACCCCATAATAATAAATTTTGAAGTATTAGAGCCGATGATTAATGGGGATGACATTATTTACTGTGAATTAAACAATGAGTTAACCGCATCAGTGTATGGAAGTGAAGGCATAGAATGGTTTATCAATAATCAGCCTACAAATGCAGATGCTACATTGAGCAATCTCAATTCTGCAAATACCACTCTAACAGTATCAGATTACGGAATCTATGAAATAGGTTTAAATGGATGTGGCAGTACAGTGTTCACGGAAATTAGTTTTGAACCAGTTGCCCCTCATATTATTGCACCAAATTTCCAAAATTGCATTTTAACTGCAACCCTCATAGCATATACTGACGATCCAAGTGGAGGAGGGCCTTGGGTACAAGAATCTGGCCCAGAGGGAGTAGTTTTTTCAAATATCGCATCTAATATGACCGAAATAACTGTTCCTGATTTTGGACTATATAGTTTTTCATATCCAGCCTGTGATACAAGCTCAATAATTAGTATAGGGTTTGAATGTCCACTAATATTTCCAAATGTGCTGACACCAAATAATGATGGCAATAACGATTTTTTTATTATCCAAAATTTAAACTCGGATATATATACAGAAAGTATTCTTACTATCTATAATAGATGGGGATCAATTATATATAATGGCAAAGAATATGGATTAAATGAAGAGTGGTGGAATGGAAAAACAACATATAATAATGTAGAAATAGTAGACGGAGTATATTATTATGTTGTTGAAGTCTTTAATAATGTCAAGAAGCAGAAGGAAACATATTCTGGTGAATTAAATGTATTCATTTCAAATTCATCATCTTCAAATGAAGAATGAATTGATGAATTTGAATGAACACAAAATTAACTCCTATTTCTTTTTCTTTTCTCTGATATCCAATGTGAAAGGATGTATAGAACGGATTAAATCATCATATTTTGATAATTGTTTTTTCTTAAGAGAGGCCTTAACTATTTCATCTCTTTTTTTAGAGAATCGAAGCATATATTGATGAGTTGCTTTTTGAGGATTTCTTTTATTATTTGCTACATCTTGGTCATCAGCTGATGGCCTTGCAGATTTTTTAATTGCTTTTTGCATATTATTTGCATACTCCGCAAATGCATTCATAAAAATCACTCTTTGCTTGTCATCTAACTTCAACTCCTTAGTTAAAAATTCAACTGCTTGAACTGAATTTTTTTTAAGCTTCATTGATTCTTTCTGATTAGCGTGCATTTGTTGACCAAATGAAACAGAAAATATAGAGAGACATAAACATGTTAAAATTATTTTTTTGATTGTATTCATAAGTATTTAGTATTTAAAGTTGCTGTATATAAGATTATAAAATCTATTCAATAAGGAAACGAAATTAATATTATTTTATTGCAATAACTAATTAGAAAGGCTAAAACCAATCACAAAGTGAATAGCTCTAAGCTTAAAATTATTGTTCAAGACAGGAGAAGACACATCAAATGAGGCATAAGTATTCTCATCAACCGTAGAATTATAAATCTCAAAAAAATCATCATCTTTATTTTCAATTTCCTTAAAAAATGGTATCAGACCAACACTATACCTTAATGCGAGGTAAAAGGACTTTGTCTCATAACCAATACCTGTTAGAAAAGCAGCATTCCAACTAAACGGCCATTCATCTTTATCAAATCCGTGATTATCAATACCTGAATCCGAATCAAAAAATTCATAAATAACCTTTTCATCTAAGACAGGAACATATGAAGTATACTCTTGAGTTTCTACATCAAATGATCCAATAACACGACTCTCTTCTGCTTTTAATAAAAACCCAAATTTCACACCTGCTTGAATAAATAAATTATCTGAGGGATATAACTTCAATACAAATGGAAAATTCAAATAATTAACGCGCCAAAAATAATTAGCTATTTTATATTGTCCATTATTTTCCAATCCGGATAGTGTAAAAATTACATCATTAAAAATTACATCATTTCCATTTTGATAAACAATATGATTAAAATCTAATTGTTGATATTCAATTTCTGGTTGAATCGAAAGACCTTTAATAATAGGCATATTAAACCTAATACCTAGGACGCTACCATTAATAACTTCAATATTATTAGAAAGATTATTGTCATTAAGTAAGGCTAAAGTTCCATCTGAAGGAAAATTAAAATCTAATAACCCATGATAATTCCCGATATCATCATAGATGGAGTTATAACCTATTGACGGTCCATAAAAAAAACCTATTGATGTTCTTTGAGCAAACAGAATAGATAATGACAAACAAAAGAATACCAGCAAACAAAACTTAATATAATTAGTCTGATTATTCATAATACGCGAGTTATCATTAACAAGTGACCCTGAAAGGATTCGAACCTTTAACCTCCTGATCCGTAGTCAGGTACTCTATCCAGTTGAGCCACAGGGCCATAATTATTTATTTGACAAAAGGAATGATCGCAACTGATGGGTGCTTCTAGGCTTAGATACAATTTCCATTTTATCATTGAATACAAAAAAAGTAGGGGTTTTTTTAATTTTAAAATCCAAACAAATTGGAGACTTATAAACTTTAAATTCACAAATATTAATCCAATTAAAGTTATTATTATTAATTGCATTTTCCCAATTCTTTTGATTGCCATCTAATGACACAGCAATAACCTCAAAATTGCCATTTTTATTCTGATTATACCAAGTAGAAAACCCAGGTAACTCAGCCATACAATGCTGACAATGAGATGCCCAAAACATTAGTACAGTATACTTGTTATTCTGACACGTTTTCTGTAAGTCAACACGCTTACCATTAATATCCAAAATATTAAAATTAGGGGGTACATTACCAATTTGTAAATTTTTAAATTGCGATGCTCTTTCTTTTAGCAGATCACTAGGATCAACATCATCTCCACAGCCTTCACCAAAAATATATTCATCCATAATATAATTACACAACTCTCCCCATATTGGATTATTCTTCTTATCAGTTTGCCCAGTATTGTAGAATCCATCTAACATATTGTACATACAAAATTCGGCGACTTCATCATTCACTTTAGCGTACTCCATAATCACATCAATAGCATCATGAAAGCCATATTTATTATTTGGCCAATTACTATAGGTTTGAAAATACGTCTGTATTCGACTGGGTAACAATGGACTTCGAACAATACATTCATCGGTAAAATCAATGTCATTAAAATATAAGTGAGAGGCATAAGGATTAGAAGACTGCATTTTAGAGACAATCATTCCAAAATATGTACCAGGATATTTTGCATCTAAACTCAAACCATATTCAAAAAGTTCATTTTGCAAACTTTTCATTTCAGCAAGCTTTTCATCCCTACTTTTCTTACTCTTTCTAATTAATTTAATTTGTTGATTAACTGATTCCTCTTTAATGGTATATAATTTTTTTATTTCATTTTCATTTGATGAAGGAATGCTATAGCCTTTTTTAATTCTATAATTAGTAAAATCTAAGCTTAATTGATTTGATTCAGCTGGATTAATAACAAAATCAACTGAATTTGTGGCATTATTGAAGGAGAGTCTATATAACCCTGTTTGGTATTCTCTTTTCGAGAATGAAAATTTAGCAGATTGAACTCGAGCGCTATCAAGCAGATAATCATCATTTCCTTTAATTTCATAAAGAAACATAGTACCTGACTTGGCTTTAGAATTAGATTGAAAAGAGCCATTAATAATAACATCACCCTTAATATTTTTAGTATACTCTTGGGAATTTGCTTGAAAAAAGATAACAAATACAAATAATCTTAAAAAATTTTGCATAATATTAAAAAATTTATGTAGACGAATATATTACTTTTTTGGCAGAGTATAAAGTATTTTTTAACAGCGAAGCTATTGTCATAGGCCCAACTCCACCAGGGACAGGTGTAATATGGGAAACATAATTTTGGACATCATTAAAATCGACATCACCAACTAATTTATATCCTGACTTGGTTTGTGTCGACTCAATTCTATGAATACCAACATCAATAATAATAGTATTTTTTTTAATCATGGAGGACTTTAAAAAATTCGGCGAGCCAATTGCGACAATAATAATATCGGCTTCCATAGTTAATTTATCCAAATTTTTTGTTCTACTATGAGCTAAAGTGACAGTTGCATTTCCTAATCTTGTATTACGGGACAGTAAAATACTAATTGGCGTGCCAACAATATGACTTCTACCTAAAACAAGACATTTCTTGCCAGATGTTTCAATATTATACTCATCTAACAAACTGACGATACCAAAAGGAGTAGCAGGTAAAAAAGTAGGTAAACCAAGAACCATTCTCCCAATATTCACTGGATGAAAACCATCAACATCCTTTTTATGAGAAATACTGTGAGTAATATCATTCTCATCAATATGATGAGGGAGAGGCAATTGAACTATTAAGCCGTCTATATTATCATCATCATTAATTTCAAAAATTTTATCTAATAAAGTATTTTGGGAAACATCATTAGGATATCGGAATACAGAGGATTCAAAACCTATTTCTCTACAAGCCTTCATTTTAGCATTGACATATGTATCAGATGCTGGATCGTCACCCACTAATATAGCAGCTAAATGAGGTGCTTTTTTATTTTCATCTAGCAAACGTTGAACTTCATTAGACAAGTCTAATTTAATCTTTTGAAATAATGCTTTTCCATCTAATAGAATCATTCTCTTATTGCTTGAAATTAGGAGGTAATCCACCTAAATTTTTCATCATATTATCAAATCCTCCGCTTTTCATCATTTTCATCATTTTGCCCATTTGACTAAACTGTTTAATTAACTTATTAACATCCTCAATTTTAGAACCACTACCAGACGCTATTCGCTGACGTCTTGAATGATTAATAATTTTTGGATCATTTCTTTCTTGTTCTGTCATTGAAAAAATCATAGATTCAATACCTTTAAATGCATCATCGTCAATATCCATATTTCTCACTGCTTTACCTACTCCAGGTATCATGCCTAATAAATCTTTAATGTTTCCCATTTTCTTAATTTGTTTTATTTGCTTTAAAAAATCATTAAAAGTAAATTGATTTTTTAGCATTTTCTTCTCCATCTCCCTCGCTTCTTTTTCATCGAATTGCTGCTGAGCCCTTTCAACTAAAGAGACAACATCACCCATTCCTAAAATTCTATCTGCCATTCTATTAGGATGAAAAATATCAATCGCATCCATTTTCTCACCAGTGCTAATAAATTTAATTGGCTTATGCACTTCACTTTTAATTGTAAGAGCAGCTCCACCTCTAGTATCTCCGTCTAATTTTGTCAACACAACACCATCATAATTAAGAACTTCATTAAATGTTTTCGCAGTATTAACTGCATCTTGACCAGTCATAGAATCTACCACAAATAAAATTTCTGATGGAGACACTACATCCTTAATACATTTTATTTCTTCCATCATCTGATTATCTATAGCTAATCTACCAGCGGTATCAATGATCACAATATTTTTACCCTCTTTTTTTGCGTACTCTATCCCTCTTTTAGCAATTTGAACAGGATCCTTTTCATTTAAATCTTTATAAACGGGGACAGCAATAGAGGCCGCAACAACTTCCAATTGATCAATAGCTGCAGGCCTATACACATCACATGCAATAAGTAAAGGCTTAAGCTTTTTATGGGTTTGCAAATAATTTGCCAACTTTGCTGAAAAAGTAGTTTTTCCTGAACCCTGTAATCCTGCAATTAAAACAACAGTGAACTTTGAGTCTAAATTTAGCTCTTGAGCCTTACTGCCCATTAACTGAGTTAATTCATCTTGAACAATTTTAATCATCAATTGACCAGGATTAATGGAAGTTAAAACATCTTGACCAATAGCTTTATCTTTGACTTGAGTTACAAAATTTTTAGCTGTATGATACGAAACATCTGCGTCTATTAATGCTCTTCTAACCTCTTTCAATGTTTGAGCAACATTGATTTCAGTAATTCTACCATGCCCCTTTAATAAACTAAAGGCTTTTTCTAATTTATCTGATAATTTTTCAAACATATAATTAAAATTTATTACATTTTAAGTGGCACATCAATTCCTAACAAACTCATTCCTCTAGAAATTAATTCCGCGACTTTTGTTGAAATCGTTACTCTAAAATTAATATCATTTTTATTAGGAGCACTTAAAATAGGAATTTTTTGATAAAAATGATTATACTCCTTAGATAAAGAATATAAATAATTTGCTAAAAAGGAAGGGTTTAAATGAGTAGCAGAGTGATGTAAAACAGACGGATAATTTAAAATCAATTTAACAAGGATTTTTTCTTCGTCTAACAAAGACCTATTAACCTTAAACACTCTTTTGATTTGTTTTGACTTACTAATCAAAGAATTAATTCGAGCATATGCATATTGAATAAACGGTCCAGTATGACCATTAAAATCAATGGAATCCTCAGGGTTAAATAAAATCTCTTTCTTTGGATCAGGTTTTAAAATAAAGTATTTTAACGCAGCATCACCTATAAGCCTAGATAATTTATCAATATCTACGTTAGATTTATTAGATTTTAAAATAATGTCCTTTGATTTTACATACATCGAATCTAAAAGATCATCTATATCCACTACATTCCCTTCCCTTGATTTCATTTTACCGTCAGGCAAATTCACCATACCATAAGACAAGTGAAATAAATCATCCGACCAACTGAATTTCATTTTATTTAAAATACTAAAAAGAACATTGAAATGATGATTTTGCTCATTACCAACCACATAAATCATTTTATCAAAGGATATTTCATCTTTACGTATAATAGCAGTTCCTAAATCTTGAGTCATATAAACAGCAGTGCCATCTGCTCTCAACAATAACTTTTCTTCCAAATTATAATTATCTAAATTAACCCAAATAGAATTATCTTTTTTTTGATAACAAAAACCTGAATCTAAGCCATTCAATACATATTCTTTACCAATTAAATAAGTATCACTTTCATAGTATATTTTATCAAAATAAACACCGATCTTTTTATATGTTGACTCAAATCCCTCATACACCCAAGAATTCATTTGTTTCCATAAATTTATTATGTCTGAATCCCCAGACTCCCATTTTCTTAACATTTCTTTCGCCTCATTCAAAAGAGAAGACTTTAATTTCGCTTCTTCAATAGAAAACCCTTTTTGAATTAATTGTTGTTGTTCTTCTTGATATTTTTTCTCAAAGACTACGTAATACTTGCCAACAAAATGATCACCTTTAATAGCAGAAGTATCTGGCGTTTCAGCATTTCCAAACTTTTTCCAAGCCAACATAGATTTACAAATATGTATCCCCCGATCATTAATAATCTGAACTCGTGTAACATGATATCCATCAGCGATTAATATATTTGCAATTGAATGTCCCAATAAAATATTTCTTAAATGACCTAAATGCAAAGGCTTATTTGTGTTTGGCGAACAAGATTCAATGACAATATTTTCGTGTTTCTGATCATTAATTTCAAAATTTTCCAAAAAGCTAAATTCTAATCCTTCAAACCAAAAATTATCGGCAAACTGTAAATTCAAGAAGCCTTTAACTATATTAAAGCTCTCTAAGTAATCTAATTCTTTAATCAGATACGAGCCAATTTCATCACCTATTTGATCAAGAGGTTTTTTGATTAATTTTAGTATTGGGAATAAAACAATCGTCCAATCACCTTCAAACTCTTTTCGTGTTTCCTGAATTTGAATATCCTCTACTGATAATCCAGTATAACACATGATTACTAAATTGGAAATTTCTTCTATATGTTTTTTATAAATCATGTAAAATAAGTTCTTGACTTTTTATTATTATAAATGAGGTTCTAGAAATATCTCAGCAATCATGCACCTTGCACTTCCCCCACCAAAATACTCAATGGTATTTAAAGGAGAATGGATAATTTGACACTTTTTTAAGATATTTGTTTTTTGCGGTCTAGTTAAAGCATTAAAAGCAGATGAACTCATAACTAAAATAGATTCATTTTGGTTATTTTTTAACTCCAAGACATTACCTAGAAAACTATTCATTTGATGTTTGGAAATATTTATAATTTCCTTATTTGTATCTCTAAATAAAGAGATTAACATTTTTTTTTGATTATCGTGAATAATAGCATCTAAGCAAATAAATACCATACTTTCACATACACTCATTAAAACATTAGTATGATATATCATACGATCACCATCCTTCGACTCAAATAAAACAGGCCTATAGCCCATTTTTTGGCACCAAGTATTAAAAAGATCTTCATTAGTTCTTTTTGAGATAGAAGCATAAGCAATTTTATTTTTCCTATCTAACACCATACTGCCAGTGCCCTCTAAAAATTGACAATTACGCTCATATACATCCGTTTCATTAAAAATATGTTTCACATTAAAATTAGATTCTAAATAATCAATTATATCCTGCCTTCTCTCAGCTCTTCTATTTAGGCATAACATAGGGTAAATCCAAATAGATCCATCAAGATGAGTACTAATCCAATTATTTGGAAAAATAGAATCAGGTGTATATTGATCATTGTCATCTAAAAATTCTAAGACAGTAATACCTGCCTTTTTTAACACATCAACAAAAGCAGCAAATTCTAAATGTGCTTTTTTTGCTATATCTAAATCTAACACACCTTGCTTATCTGAATTTTGATATTTGTTATCAAATGCCGTTGACTCATTAAACCCAAAATTAGAGGGCCTGATCATTATAATTTTGTCTGCAAGTATTTTATGGTTCATTGGTTCGAATTAAAGGTAATGTAACACAACGCAAAAGCCCCCCCATTTTAGCAGTTTCTGAAAAAGGAATCTGCTCAACAATATATCCTTTTTCAATTAACAATTGATTAATTCTAGAGAATTTTTTTTCTGAAACAATAATGTTATGAGAAATAGAAAATAAATTAACATACATATTTGACATTTCCTGTTTATTGATTAAAATAATATTTTCCTCACCAAACATATCATATATTAATTGTAGATCTTTTTGACACTTAAAACCATCTGCATGAAGTAATACGTGCCCTAAACCCAAGGGCTGAAAACAACAATCTAAATGCAAACAATTCTGAATCGAAATATCATCTGACTTATTTAACTCAAAGCCAATAATTTTTTTCGAGGGAAATTTTGTCGATAAAAAATCTAAAAATTTACCATTAGTTCTACTAACTTGAAATTGATAAAAATCAGTTTTTTTAGAATAGCCAACAAAAATAAAGTCACCTAAAAGAACTACATCTCCACCTTCAACAAATACATCTTTAGGTAGATGATTGATATGAGTACTGTTAATTTGTTTAAGTATCAGTTCAAAACCTAATATTTCTTGGCTCCGATTTTTAATCATATTCGAAATAAAAAACTGATCCTCTATAACAAAACCAACATCCCGAGCAAAAACCTGATTACATTGAAAAAGATTATTGGGACGCAAAACATTCACATGATACTTCTCAAACACACTTAGGAAACCATCTAATTCCATTTGAATATCTTTTTCTCTTGGAAAAGTATTGTTCATAATATGTTCTTTAGATTTTGGATCATATGCATCTTTGAAATTTGGACAACCGCCAAAATCATTTGAAATACCAAGAATAACATCTTGAAGCTGACTAAACTCATCTCTAACAAATGGAAAAATCATAACTTTATTTTAATGAAATTTTATTCAAATATATAGAGAACAAATAAAATTAATTAGCTTTATATTACATTTTATTTGTCAAAATATTTATGAAAAAAAAATATGAGCATATTAAATCTAATATAATTCAGCATTCATTAATTATAACATTAAATAGACCAAATAAGAGAAATGCACTTAACCCGAAAATGATTAATGAAATACAAGAAGTTTTTGACATCAACAAAAAAAACAATAATATTAGAGTTATTCTAATTGAATCTAGCTCTAATGTATTCTGTGCAGGTGCAGATATTGAATATTTAAATAAAATAAAAGAGTTTAGTTATGAAGACAATTTAATGGACTCTAAAACACTTATGAAGCTATTTAAAACAATGCTATCATATCCAAAATTAATTATTTCAAAAGTTTGTGGTGCAGCTATGGGCGGAGGCTGTGGCATTGTAACAGCATCTGATATTATTTTTGCAACACATAATAGTAAGTTTGGGTATCCGGAAGTGAAAATTGGATTTACACCGGCATTAGTCAGCACTTTTTTAATTCAAAAAATTAATTTATCAAATACACAAGAGCTATTACTATCCGGTAAAATTATTGATGGGGAAAAAGCAAAAAAAATAGGATTAGTGAATTTTTTATTTTCAGAAAAAGATATACACAAAGAAATTCTGCAATTCATCGACGATTTTACAGCCGAAACATCTAGTGATTCGATTCAAACGACTAAAGAAATACTATATTCACATCTTGAAATAGATAAAAAATTAGAACAAGCAGCAAAATTTAATGCTGATTCTAGAAAAAATGCAGACTTTAAAAAAGGAATAACAGCCTTTTTGAATAAAAAAAAAATTAATTGGAGTAAATAAGATTAGACATGGTCAGTAGTTATGAAAAAATCAAATTATCTATTGCAGTTATTATAATCGCTTTATCTATATTAATCATCTTATCCTTTAATTCTTATTGGATCAATGGTATTTTTGATCAAAGTGAAATAATTGATAAAACCAAAAATTACATAAATGTCAAAAATGTTACAGGTGGACTAGGCGCCCTAGTCAGCAATTTCTTTATCACAATTTTTGGAATAGCATCCTATGTATTGACATCATTCACAATACTAATCGGATGTAAAATTTTATTTGATCTAAAAAAAATTAAGATATTCAAAATACTAACAATACACATGTTTTTATTGATTTGGATCCCATTATTTTGTAGCATATTTCCCAAGCCACATCTAACCGGAAAAATAGGATTAACAACATCACATGACCTAACTATTTTAGTTGGTAATGCAGGACTAGTGACGCTTTTAACTATCTCATTATTTATCTTCTTACTATTAACATTAAATATTAATAAAAAACACTTAGCATTTATTAAACAAAAGGCATTACAATATGTTAATAATAAAAAATCAAACACAAATATTAAGCTAAAGAAAGATCAAGATGTTGCAAGACAAGACATACAAGAAAATGCAAATAATAACATTTTAAATATTGATACAAAAAAAACAGAGAATAAAGAAAGTAAGACTATTGTCAATGTAGCAAAAGATGAAAATACTGTGGATAAAAACAAAACATTAAAGGGTACAATAAATAATGACTTATTAGAATACAAGTTCCCAGATCTACATTTACTTAAAGAGTATCCTAAAAATAAAATATCTATCGATGAAACCGAGGTTGAAACAAATAAAAAACTTATAGAAGATACATTGCGTGATTTTAAAATTGATGTCCAAATAAAACGTGCTACTATTGGTCCAACAATCACTTTGTATGAGATTATTCCAAATAAAGGAGTTCAAATAGCTAAAATTAAAAATCTTGAAAATGATATCGCATTACGAATCAAAGCAATTGGTGTTCGAATTATTGCTCCATTACCAGGCAAAGGAACGGTAGGGATTGAAGTGCCAAATCAAAATCCAACAATTGTTTCAATGAAAAATGTTATTGAGTCAGAAAAATTTCAAAATGCACAATTTGAATTACCTATTGCGCTAGGCAAAACAATATCTAATGAGACATTTGTACTAGACTTGACTAAAATGCCGCATCTATTAATTGCCGGTGCAACTGGGCAAGGAAAATCAGTTGGATTAAATACCATTCTCTGTTCTATCCTTTATAAAAAACACCCTTCACAAGTAAAATTTATTTTAGTAGATCCTAAAAAAGTAGAACTGACATTATACAACAAAATAGAAAAACATTTCCTAGCAAAATTACCTGGTGAAGAAGATGCAATAATTACAGACACAAAAAATGTAGTTAAAACATTAAAATCATTATGCATTGAAATGGATAGAAGATATGAATTATTGAAAAAAATAGAAGTAAGAAATATCCAAGAATACAATAGCAAAATAAAATCATATCAAGCAAACAAGACGCAAAACCTAAAATCCCTACCATACTTGGTCCTCGTAATTGATGAATTCGCAGATTTAATTATGACAGCTGGAAAAGAAGTAGAGATTCCAATTGCTAGATTAGCACAATTATCAAGAGCAATTGGCATACATTTAATTATTGCTACACAACGACCAACCACTAATATTATTACAGGAACAATAAAAGCAAATTTTCCAACAAGAATTGCATTTAGAGTCATACAAGGAGTGGATAGTAAAACTATTCTAGATGCTGTAGGCGCTAATCAATTAATTGGAAGAGGTGACATGCTTATTTCAACTGGAAGCTCACTTACACGAATTCAATGTGCTTTTATTGACACAGAAGAAGTAGAGAAATTAACTACTTTTATCGGGGATCAATTAGGTTACCATAATCCTTTTGATCTACCATTATTAGCAGATGAAGATGGAAAAAAAGATCAAGTAGATGAGAAAGATCGCGATCCATTATTCCGAGATGCTGCACTATTAATTGTAATACATCAACAAGGATCAACCTCTATGATACAAAGAAAACTAAAACTTGGTTATAATCGAGCAGGAAGAATTATTGATCAATTAGAAGCAGCGGGGGTATTGGGCCCACTAGAAGGAAGTAAAGGGCGCAAAGTATTAATTGAAACAGAAGAAGAATTAAATAAATTGATATGAAAAAACTAATAATATACCTGTTCATTATTTCTAACCAAATCATAGCTCAAGATATAAATAATGCGGACAAAATAATGGATCATATCTATAATAAATTAATTAACACTGAGTCTGGATCATGTATAGAATTCACATATTCCTTCAAAAACGAAGCATATGAAATGAAAAATCCAATATATGGTAAATTATCATTATTCTCTAATAATAGATTTCATTTAGAGTTCAATAGAGAAGAAAATAAAATGATACAAATTTACAATGGAGATAATTTAAAAACCATACTTATAGAAGATGAAGAAATACAAATCGATAATATGGAAACAGAAAATGGATTAGTAATTCAAAGTGTATTTAGTAATTATAAATCAGACTTTAATGCAAAAATTATAGGTGAAGAAGAAGAAAAAACTATTATTCAGCTCAAACCAAATAAAAAATATAATCAATCTGTTTTTAATGACTGTATAGAGAAATTAGAATTACCTCATTGTCTAAAATTACCTAATCAATGTAAGATTGGAATTCATCCGGCTAAACAAGAACAACTGAACAACTGCTTATATAAAAATAACGGATATGAAGAAACGAATATTGTAGAAGTTCAAGTTATAATTAATAGCATTAATTTAGAGTTAAAATCTATCATACAAACAAACAGATATAATGGAGAAGTGATTATTGACATCAATGACATAAAAAAAGCAAACTCAAATATATTAAGTATTCAGGGCATGTATAACAACTTTGAAATTATTGACCTGAGATAATAATTAGTCGATTCTTTTACAATGAAAATCATCGTATTGAAAAATTAATGTAGCGACATTTTTATCCCCGCCATTTTTAGATTTTTTAAAATCATAGGTTGTCCCCAATATAGTTCTAGGATCAGAATTCACTAAATCTGATATACTAAACCCATCTTGCCAGAAAAAATCCATAAAATACAACCCTAGCTCATAACCTACCGAAGCATATTTTAAATGAGGGCTATAATTGTAATGATCATAAAAATTAATGATAAAATTACTCAGTTCCGCATTATTAAAAAATTGATTATGTGGAAAGGTAACATTCATATCCATCAAATCATATACAGAAATGTGATTAAAATTAGATAAAGTAGGCATCCCATATACAACCATATTTGTATCCCTACATGCATGCAACTTAGAAAGCAGATCGGCAACAAAAACATTATCATCAGAGGGAATAATAATCACATTTTTCATACCCAGAGTATCTAATTCATGATGTATAGAATCAATAACATTTGATAGAACTTTGATTTCTTTAAAAGAAAACAATGAAGTATCAACACCATTTAATACAATTTGGCCATAATCAATGTCTGAGGGAATCAATGTATCTGTTTTAAGTTCCCATTCATTTAAGCCGGCAATCTTTTGATTCGTAACTTTAAGGATCGTATCTCTCCTTATCAATAACAAGTTATCATCAACATGATGATCAAAAATATATTGCGAAAAAAAGGATAAGTGATTTTTCACATGAGTAGCTAATTGGATTACATTTTCATTTCCATCAGTAATATGTGCTTTTTTTGAAAATGGTGATATAATAGGAATACCCGAATCAAATCTATCTTTAAAAAACACAAAATTATCGGTAAAAAGAGGACCAATAATAAGATCCATGTCTTCCAAATAACCCTCTCTTACAACATTTGCCAATATCTCCTTAGATTCTAGACCTTCCTTTATATCAAAAACTGAAATATCAATATCAATACTCTTAAATGCATTTAATGATAATAAAAATCCCAAATAAAAATCAAGTGAAATTTTAGTTTTTTTATATAAATCATAATCATCAATATTGACATCCTTCAATGAGTCAATACTATTAGATAGAATAAAGGTATTGTGATCTAAACAAAAGGGCAAAAGCAAGGAAATTTTATATTTGCTTTTATGATTGTTCTTAAAAGTAACATGTTTAGCCTTCTCAAATGTTGATTTAAATCTAAAATTATTATCTACTTGAGATATACTTTTTGAAAAAAGAGAAATAGATAAAAAAAATAATATATATACCCTTATTCCCATTCTATTGTCGCAGGTGGTTTAGAACTAATATCATATACAACTCGATTCACCCCTTTCACTTTATTAATAATCTCGTTAGAAACCTTAGCTAGAAAATCGTGAGGTAAATGAACCCAATCTGCAGTCATTCCATCTGTGGATGCTACAGCGCGTAATGCTACAACTTTCTCATATGTTCGTCCATCACCCATCACTCCGACACTATTATCTCCTAATAAAATAGCACCTGCTTGCCAAACATCATGATATAAGTTATGTTCTTTCAAATATTTTATAAAAATAAAATCAACATCTTGCAATATGGCAATTTTATCAGAATTGACCTCGCCCATAATTCTAATAGCTAAACCTGGTCCTGGGAAAGGATGCCTATTGATAATAGCTGGATCAATACCTAAAGCTAAACCCACCCTTCTGACCTCATCTTTAAATAATTTTTTTAATGGCTCGACAATTTGTAAATCCATTTTTTCAGGCAACCCACCAACATTATGATGGGATTTAATCGTCTCTGAGGGGCCTCCTGTACCAGAAATAGACTCAATAACATCAGGATAAATCGTCCCTTGACCTAAGAATTTAATTCCACTATATTCTTGTGATACAGATTCAAATATATTAATAAAAGTTGAGCCTATAATTTTTCGTTTTTTTTCAGGGTCAACAATATTTGATAAATTTTTCAAAAATTCCAAGGATGCATCCACCCCCCTAATATTTAGCCCTATATGTTCATAAGCCTTTAAAACATCTTGATATTCATTCTTTCGCAACAAACCATTATCAACAAATACACAAAATAAATTATTACCAATAGCTTTATGTAACAAGACAGCAGCTACAGTTGAATCAACACCTCCAGATAATGCCATTAACACTTTTTGAGAACCCACTTCGTTTTTTAATTTCTCTACAGTAGATGTAATAAAAGAATCTGAAGTCCAATTCTGATGAAAATCACATATATTAATTAGAAAATTAGATAAAATAAGCTTACCACATGTTGTATGATATACTTCTGGATGGAACTGTAAAGCAAAAGTATTTTCGTTATTAATCGAAAAGGCAGCTATATTAACATCATCAGTACTAGCAATAATATAAGCATCTTGAGGTAATTCAAGTATTGTATCTGCATGCGACATCCAAACCTGTGATTTTTTACTTACAGAATTAAATAAATTATTTTCATGTACTAGTGATAAAGTTGAGCGACCATATTCTCTATTATTAGATGTCTCAACATGCCCCCCTATTTTACTCGCTATTAATTGTGCACCATAACACAAAGCTAACAAAGGGACATGTTTTCTAATAAGAGATAAGTCAATAGTAGGAGCGTCTATATTATTGACAGAAGCAGGACCACCAGATAATATAACACCCTTTACATGAGTTGGCAAAGACTTAAATTTGTCAAATGGGATAATCTCTGAACATACATTCAATTCTCTAACTCGTCTTGCAATTAATTGGGTATACTGAGATCCAAAATCAATTATCAACAATACTTCTTTCATAGTTTGAAAATGTCAATTTATCTTTAGTCTTCTTCGGTTAAGATAATATATTTATTATCAAATATCGAACTTTCCTTTATTAAAGCATCAAAAAATTGCTTACCATATTTAATATAATATGGAATAAAACTTTCAGAACGTTCTTGAATATAATGCCCAGGAAATACTGCTTGATTAATTAATTTAATTTGTGTGACAGTATCTTTATTTTTTATTTTATCATATTTCAAAACTTTCTTTTCAAGTCTATTAAATTCATTTTCTAATCTTTTTTTAAAAACATAAAAAGAATCTATTGGAAAACCTTTAATAAATTTTATTTTTTCTTCGAAAGCAAATAAAGAAGCATTAAAATTAGACAACTCCTGTTTCATATTAATTAAAGATTTTGAAGTAAGTATTTCTTTTATTTGATTGTCATGATCTAAAAATAAATCCTCATCTAATAAGCCTAACTTATTTTTTAGAGCACTTATACGTTGAGAAAGAATTAAAAAGTGTGACCTTAATCCTATCAAAGGATAATCAACATGCCTAAAATTAAACATTTTTTTTAACTGAATCCAATAAGCAACTTCTGAGGGGCCTCCTAAATATAAAATATTAGGCATAATTAATTCTTGGTAAAGTGGACGTAAAAAAACATTTGGGCTAAATCTTTCTGGGAACTCATTAATTTCATTTAACAATTCATTTAAATTCCATGTTTTAGCATGATGATCTGTAAAATATGTTTTTTGATCAAACTTAATTTTTGATCGAATAGAATTAAATAAATAAAAAATATTATCCCTAAGAGGATTAATCTCAGGTTTATATTTTTTCTGAAGGAGATTATTCGTTTTTGAAACACTTTTATAGACAAAAGAATCAGTCAACTCACATTTTAAATGTGGAACAAATATCTTTTTTAATTGAGAATGATTACCATCAATAATTACTAGGCCATAATCACCAAATAAAGCAGTCAATAAAGACCGAGTGGCATTCGCATAATTATGATTTTTACTATATGCAAAATGATATATAGTGAATAACTCTTTCCCATAATCAGTAGCATATAAAACTTTTTTAATTTTTATAAGAGTTTTTAAGAGTGATTTAGAAGATAAATTACCAATACAATCTTGAGTTTCTAGTTCCCAATGATAATTTACACCTTCTAGATTACAAGATTGAATCTCCGCAAAATCATGATCCTCACTTGCCATCCAAAAACATGGCACAAAAGAAACATTTTTTAGAGTATGATTTAAATAATTAGCATATGAAATAACTGAGATAATTTTATATATTAAAAACAGAGGGCTTGCAAATATATTTAGCTGATGTCCTGTAGTAATAGTATAGACACTATTATCTGATAATTTAGATACATTATTGTTCACAACAGATAGGTCTGTATTTAAAAAGAGTGTGTCGTCATATTGTTGCTTTAAAACATCCGATAAAATAGTTCGATGGTCTTTTTTCCTTTCTAATTTAGAATTAAGAGCATTCATGTTGAGGAAAGAATTAATAAATGGCTGTAAAGATGAATCAGATTCAATAAAATCACAAATTAATTTTGAGAATAAACGAGTTTTACTAAAAGAGATACTTTTCTTTTTCAAAATATCTTATTTAAATAAAGAGTCGACAAAACGCATTTTATCAAATAATTGAAGATCGCCAATACCCTCACCAACCCCTATATATTTAATAGGTATACTTAACTGATCACAAATTGAAATCACAACTCCACCTTTAGCGCTACCATCTAATTTGGTTAATGCTAAATGAGTAACCTTTGTAGATTTTAAAAATTGCTTCGCTTGTTCAAGAGCATTTTGCCCTGTGGAAGCATCTAAGACTAAAACCACTTCATTAGGAGCTTCAGGTAATAACTTATGAATTGCCTTATTAATTTTTTCCAACTCCATCATCAGATTAACTTTGTTATGTAATCTCCCAGCCGTATCAATTAATATATAATCCATATTATTAGAAATACCAGACTGAACTGTATCATAGGCAACAGATGCTGGATCAGCGCCCATAGCTTGCCTTATAATTGGGACATCTATTCGTGTGGACCAAGACTCAAGCTGATCAATTGCTGCTGCCCTAAAAGTATCGGCAGCGCCCATTAAAACTTTCTTTCCACTCATCTTTAGCGAATTGGCTAATTTAGCAATAGTGGTAGTTTTCCCCACACCATTTACCCCTACAAATAATATCACATATGGATGAGATGCATCTAATTCACTACTAATAGCATCTCCACCAACACTAAGTAAATTGACTATTTGTTGTTTTAAAATTTTTTTCAACTCAATTTCATCTAGATAGCTGTTCTTTTCTACATAATCTTCAATTAAATCGATGATCTTCACTGTGGTATCTACACCAACATCTGCTACTATTAACATTTCCTCTAAATCATCTAAGAAACTATCATCTATTTTATTTTTTCCAGAAAAAAATAATTTCATTTTACTAAAAAAACCCTCTCGAGTTTTATCTAGAGTCTTATCTAGTTTCTCCTCTTTTTTATCAGAAAAAAGATTATTCTGAGAACTAGATGAAGAATCATTAAATCCTGGTTCTGAAGTTATCTCTGGTTCTGAAGTTATCTCTGGTTCTGAAGCTAACTCTGGTTCTGAAGCTAACTCTGGTTCTGAAGTTATCTCTGGTTCTAAAGCTACCTCTAGTTCTGAAGTTATCTCTGGTTCTGAAGTTATCTCTGGCGCTGAAGCCAACTCTGATTCTGAAGTTATCTCTGGCTCTGAAGCCAACTCTGATTCTGAAGTTATCTCTGGTTTTGAAGCTAACTCTGGTTTTGAAGCTAACTCTGGTTCTGAAGCTAACTCTGGTTCTGAAGTTATCTCTAGTTCTGAAGCTAACTCTGGTTCTGAAGCTAACTCTGGTTCTGAAGTTATCTCTAGTTCTGAAGTTATCTCTAGTTCTGAAGCTAACTCTGGTTCTGAAGCTAACTCTGGTTCTGAAGTTATCTCTGGTTCTGAAGTTATCTCTGGCTCTGAAGCCAACTCTGATTCTGAAGTTATCTCTGGTTCTGAAGCTAACTCTGGTTCTGAAGTTATCTCTGGCTCTGAAGTTATCTCTGTCTCTGAAGCCAACTCTGGTTCTGAAGTTGATGCTAGTGATGATTGTCGCTCTAGTTCCAATACTGAATCAGATTCTAAAACTATTTTTTCTAGATCTTTTTTATCTAATCCTGTATTAGTTTTGTCTGTTTTCTCCTTGGATTTCTTAGAGGGAACACTAAAAATCCCTTTAATCTTATCAAAAATACCCATTAATACAAAATTAAATGATTTGTTATATTTTAAAAATATAAAAGATTTATCTTAAAAGAAGAAAAACATTAAATTATTTTTCCTGTAAAAAAGCGGCGACATGTTCTTTGAGAACAATTCTTTCTTTAAATGTATACGCACCCGTTTTGTCTGATTTAATCATCTTAATGGCTTTAGTATAACCTTTTCCACCCCCTTTTTGTAATGTAGCAACAACTTTCTTAGCCATAATCTATTTTATCTCTTTATGAATTGTATATTTTTTTAATATAGGATTGAATTTTTTCAATTCTAAACGATCAGGTGTATTCTTCTTATTTTTAGTAGATATATATCTAGATGTTCCAGAAACACCACTAGACTTGTGCTCTGTACACTCTAATATTACCTGAACCCTATTACCTTTTTTTGCCATTATATTAAGTATATAAATTTTTAAAAATAGCAGCCAAATTTAATCAAAAATATATTGTAACCCAACTTTAAGAACTAATTTGTTCTATAATAATTAAAATTATTTAAAGTAAATACTTAATCTATCTCATTGACGTCTATTAGAAATAACTCTTCCGCAACTTGAAATTCTTCAGCTATTATATCAGTTAATATGACTTCTTTCCAATCTTGTTCTGGATAAATCCAACTATATGAAGCATTATTTATTTTGACCAATAAAGGCATGTCAAAAGATGGAGAAATAGATTTCCACTTAAAATTCAATATCACTGAATCATTCATATTAGTAAAAAAGTACTCAAAAACAGGTAGCTCATGATGCAATAAGTATTGTTCAAAAAATGAATCCAAATCATATCCACATTGTTCTTCAATATATTCGATCACATCATTGGTATTTACAATTTGATGTCGGAAATTTATTTGCAATCCTTTTAAAATATTCATCCAAATAGAATCATTCTGCAGCATCGTTCTTAAAGTATGCAACATCCAACTACCCTTGTAATACATGTCTGTATTAGAATGATCATGATAAATAATAGGTTCTTTATTTAATATTTTAGCTTTCTGGTGATTTAAATAAACTAACATAGCATCATAACCATATACTTGTTCCACATATAACGCTTCCGAATAAGTAGCAAATGACTCATGAATCCACATATCGCGCCTATTTGCCATACTAACACTATTGCCCCACCATTCATGTGCTGTCTCATGTATAATAATAAAATCAAAGTCTATATTAGAGGGGAAAGCCCCTAAATAACCTTTCATGTATCGATTCCCATATGATATACAACTTTGATGCTCCATACCAACATAATTAGTTTCGACTAATTTATACCCATCTTCATAGAATGGATATTCACCAAATAAATTTTCAAATACATGTAGCATCGGCTTAACCTGCTTAAAATGTTTTTTTGCTAAAAACAAATTGTGATCAAGTACATAATAATCTAAATTTAAAGACCCATTTTCACCTTGTAATGTATCTTGAAAATGTGCATAATTTGCAATATTACAAGTTACATTATAGCTATTAATTGGATTAACAACCAACCACTCAAATACATGATTTTTATTGTTATATTCATCTCTCCGTAAACTCATTAATTTTCCATTAGATACTGCGATATAGGGGACAGGAACACTTAAGCTTAT
The DNA here is from genome assembly GCA_002722215.1 of Flavobacteriales bacterium. Classification (GTDB taxonomy): domain Bacteria; phylum Bacteroidota; class Bacteroidia; order Flavobacteriales; family TMED113; genus SP256. The sequence goes on from PBKX01000008.1 coordinate 37,717, forward strand.
TCTCATACTATCAGGCTCATCTGCCAAATTATGCTTACTCGGAAACCATAGTGCTCCACTTTCCTGTTGGCACGCTACTCCGACCCAGTCTAAATGGTCATCATCATTAGCCCAAACAAAACCACCCGACCAGGGTGGATTTTCTGCTGTAATAGGAGATCCATGATAAAATACATCCACACAAAAAAAAGCATCTTTTTCAATATTTCCAATTACTAATAATTTATTAGATTCTTTCACAAAAGAAACTAACTTATTATCTAATAAAACACTATCTACAATTAGATTTTCGAATAGATCAAGAATCAGAGTATCTATAGAGCATTCGGATTTAAAATACATGGCATTAGAACCTTTGATCTCTTTATCAGATAAAGAGAATGTTACTTTTAAATACGAGTAATTTAAATCATAACAACCCAGAATCTCCTTATTTTGAAGTTCAAAAACTGGCTGTTCTTCAGAGCATGAAAAAATACAAAATAAATATAAAAAGGCAACAAGAATTCGATAAATCATACTTAGAATCTTACAAAAGACCCTTTTTTTTAGCAATTTTAATGACTTCGGATATTCCTTTCTTATCAATTGTTTTAAGAGTAGATGTTGTTACTTTCAAAGTAATCCACTCCCCTTTAGATGGAATATAAAATCGCTTTTTAATAAGATTTATATCAAAACGTCGCTTTGTTTTTTTATTTGAATGAGAAACATTATTCCCCACCATCGGTTTTTTACCACTTAATTGACATATTCTAGACATAGCATTTAAAATAAATGAAGTGCGAATTTAACATTTTTGCATTAGAATAAAAAATTATAGAATTTCTTTTCTAAATAGATTCAATAATCTATATGAAACATGAGAGATGTTTTCTAAGCGACTTTGATTTAAAGGGACTAATTCGGAAATAGTATTATTTGCACTAGAAATACTAATCCAAGCATGCAAGGTTATATTTTTAGGGGCTGTATTCGTGTCAAAAAACTCAACATAACCGGTTGTTGCCAATCCATAATCAACACCATGTTTCTTCCTAACTGAATCTGCCATGTCATCAACTACCATTTTACTCACAACCCCATGATTATTAATTACATTAGGATCAATACCCAATAGGCTCACTTTAGCTTCATTACTATATGTAATCAATGATCCTTTAAAAAAATTAGAAGCACCAGATTTAGAGGTAAAAAAAGTAGAAATAAAGCCCCCAGTACAACTTTCAGCAACAGATACAGTGAGTCCTTTTTTGATCATAATTTCGGAAATAGAGTTTAACAATAAGTGATCCAGATAAATTTGCATATTTAGAATAAAGTTATTTGGCTATGTTAATAGATCGTGTTTCTCTTATTACAACTACCTTAATCAAACCTGGATAAGTCATTTCTTTTTGTATTTGTTTAGACAAATTATAAGAAATCTGTTTAGCTTTTTCATCTGAGATTTTTTCACTCTCTACAATCACTCGCAATTCTCTGCCGGCCTGTAAAGCATATGCTTTAATAACTCCTCTATATGCTAAAGCTAAGTCCTCTAATTCTTTTAAGCGATTTAAATAAGCCTCCACAACCTCTCTCCTTGCTCCTGGTCTGGCTCCAGAAATAGCATCACACACTTGAACAATTGCGGAAATTAAGCTATTCATTTCAATTTCATCATGATGTGCACCAATAGCATTACAAATCTCTTTATTTTCACCATATTTTTCTGCCCATTTCATTCCTAAAATCGCATGGGGTAACTCGGGATTTTCCTCAGGGACCTTACCAATATCATGAAGCAATCCAGCACGCTTAGCTAATTTAGGATTTACACCTAATTCAGAAGCCATAATAGAACACAAATTAGCCACTTCTCTAGAATGTTGTAGTAAATTTTGACCATAAGAAGAACGATAACGCATTCTTCCCACAATCTTAATTAACTCCGAATGAAGACCATGAATTCCTAAGTCAATAACTGTTCTTTTACCTATATTTAATATCTCTTGATCAATATCTTTTTTAGTTTTTTTAACAACTTCTTCTATTCTAGCTGGATGGATTCTTCCATCTAATACTAATTTTTTTAAAGCAAGATGTGCAATTTCTCTTCGAACAGGATCAAAGCAAGATAAAATAATTGCCTCAGGTGTATCATCAACAATAATTTCAACACCAGTGGCCGCTTCAAGACTTCTGATATTTCTTCCTTCTCGACCAATAATCCGTCCTTTAATATCATCACTATCAATATTGAAAATAGAAACCGAATTATCAATAGATTCTTCGGCCGCTACTCTTTGAATAGTTTGAATCACAATCTTTTTAGCTTCTTCATTAGCTGTTAATTTTGCCTCTTCAATAGTTTTTTGAACATGTGACATAGCATCTGTTTCAGCTTCTGCCTTAAGGGATTCTATAAGTTCTTTTTTTGCTTCAGATTTAGTCATACCAGAAATATTCTCTAATAGAGAAACCTGTTTATCTCGTGTATCATCTATTTCTTTTTCCTTTCTATTCAGTAACTCTGTTCTTTCTGTAAAGCTTGCAAGATCTTGCGAAAAAGACTTTTTATTTCTATTATATTCTTCAAAGTTTGAATTAAGAGTCTGTTCTTTTTGTCGAATTTTTGTTGATCTTAATTCTAAATCCTTGTTCTTTTGAAAAATAGATTTCTCGTGAGCAGTTTTTAATTCAATGAATTTTTCTTTTGCTTGTAAAATTTTATCCTGCTTAATTTGCTCACCTTTTTTTCGTGCGTCTTTTAAGATGCGAATACTGTGATTTTTATACCTCCAATTATTAATAAATAATGTGAGAATAAAACCAACTAAAGAGCCAATTAAAAATAAAGCTATCAATATAAATACCTCGTTCATAATATCATTTTATAATAAAATATCAATAAAAAACGAGCATGTTGATATGACTTAAATTACATTAGAAATACTTTTTTTTATTTCAGATATATCTGCTATAATTTTTTGCTTAGATAAGGATTTAGTAGCTTTTAGTTTTTCTAATTTTACACATAACTGAAGAGCACACATGGCTAATAAATCTTGATTATCTTTCACAGAATACTTGTCCCGTAAATTTTTAAGACTTTCTTCAATTTTAGATGCGGATAATCGAATAACTTTTTCCTCTGAGCTATTCACATTCATCGGATACAATCTATTTGCTAAAGAAATTTTTATATTTAATTTTTCCATAAATCATTCATTCAATAATGATATACATTTATCAATTTGCCTAATTAAATTATTTACACGTCCCCTAGCAAAATCTGCAGAATCATCATCCTTTATCGCTATTCCTTTTGCTATATCAACAATTTCAACTCGTTTTTTTAATTCTTTAATCTCTCTCTCTAACACATTCATCTTTTCTGACATCAACCGATTCTGATGAGCTAAACTCACATTCTTCTCTTTTTGCTCATTATATCTAGACAACATTACTCGAACAACCTTCTTTAAATCAAAAATATAAGGCGAAATAGAATCCACAATCAAAGAATTAGATACAGAGCCAAATATAAGTATTTAAAATTTTAGATTCAAATACTAAAAATTGAGAATTTAAGTTATGAGAATAAAAGTTTTTAGTTTAATTTTCCATTAATGAAAAAATATATATTATTAACTCTCACTATTTACTTCTTGCTACCTGGCATTAGCCAGACCAAGTATCCAAAAGATTTTTTTATAAGTCCAGTAGAATTTAAAATGGCTATTGCTGGAACATTTGGAGAATTAAGAAGTAATCATTTCCATTCAGGCATAGATATAAAAACAAAACAGAAAAAGAACATACCAATTTATGCTTCACAAAGTGGGTATATTTCCAGAATAAAAGTTTCCACACATGGTTTTGGGAAAGCAATATACATCAATCACCCAAATGGATTTACTACCGTGTATGCACACTTAGAAAATTTTGAAAAAAAAATAGAGGACAGAACACAAACAGAACAATATAAAAAAGAAAGCTTTGAAATTGACTTTTCTTTAAATAATACCGACATCCAAGTTGAAAAAGGAGACGTAATTGGCTTTAGTGGAAATACTGGCAGCTCCACAGCTCCACATTTACACTTTGAAATCAGAGAAACTAAAACTCAAAAAATTATTAATCCAATGTTATTTGGGCTACCCATATTAGATAGAACAAATCCAATTATCAATTCAATATTAATCTATCACGATAATGGTAAAAAAGAAATGATAAAAACTAGAAAAATTGATGACCATGAGTATCAATTGCTATATACACCAAATATTACCGGCCCTTTTAACATCGGTGTAAACACTTATGACTTATTAGACGCAGCCCCAAATAAAAATGGGGTATACGCAATTGAACTTTATATTAATGACTCATTACACTTTGCTAATTACATGAATCAATTTGCGTTTTCAGAAACAAGATATATCAATTCACATATTGATTATGAATACCATAAGAACACTGGATTAAAATTTCAAAAATGTTTTTTAGATATAAATAATCATATCAGCACAAATCAAAAATATACAACTGAAAAAATTGGCTCCAATACAAATAAGAAAAAACAGCAAATAAAATTAATTATAAAAGATAGTTATGGAAATCATGCATTATTAGAATTCAACACAGAGTTACATAAAAAAGAAATTGATCAATCTAATAAACAAAAAAATATAACAGAGGGAAAATTAATCAATTGTAAACAAGTATTCGAATTTAAAGACACTCACTTTGAAATATATCTGCCAAACAATAGCTTGTATAAAGATTATATATTTAAATATAGTAAAAGAGATGACCCCACTATGACATATCCTATTTACCAAATATTAGACGACTCAATACCATCACACAAAAGCTTTGTGATAGCTATCAAAGAAAATGCTTTACCTATTGAGCTTCGAAAAAAAGCACTCATCGGAAGATTAATAAATGAGGAAATACATTGTCTTAAAAGTAGGTGGAAAGAAAATTCAATTATTGGGAAATCAAATAAATTTGGTGAATTTACTATTGTTATCGATACAATAAAACCGAAAATTGAATATAAAAAAAACTATATAACAGATAATCAAATTCAATTTAAAATATCAGATGAATTATCTGGAATAAAAGAATATAGGGGAGAAATAAATGGGGAATGGATACTTATGGAGTATGACTTTAAAACGGATATATTAAAATATATTTTTAGAGAAGAACCATCTAACAAAACACATCAAATTAATGTTTCTGTAACCGATTATACTGATAATACGGAGAGTATCAATATTAATTTTGTTAGATGAATAGAAAATTCTTAATCTATATAATTTTATTTTGTCTCTGTGCTCTATCTCAAGAAAATGAGCAATTAGTAGTACAGGGAAAAGTCATAGACAGAAATACAAAAAAACCTCTATCAAATGTAAATTTAATATGCCAACAATACGGAGCCATTACTAATAAAAAAGGAGTATATAAACTTGTACTCAATAAAAATAATAGTCTAATTAAAATAATTGCCTCACATCAAGGATATAAAAATGACACTACTATTATCACTGACATACAAAATAAAACAAACATCAAAGTAAATATCGAATTAAATGCAATAGCTACCTCATTAGCCGAGATTGACTTAATTATAGATAATTCTAGAAAGCAAGGAATTACAAAAATAGATCCTAAAATGATCGACAAACTCCCTAATACTACAGGCGGAATTGAATCTATCATTAAACTTCTACCTGGCGTAGCATCAAATAATGAATTAAGCAGTCAATATTCAGTGAGGGGAGGAAATTATGATGAAAACTTAATTTATGTAAATAATATTGAAATATACAAACCTTTTTTAGTCAGAAATGGAGAACAAGAAGGTTTAAGTTTTATCAACCCAAACATGGTCTCTTCTGTGGAATTTTCTTCAGGTGGATTTCAATCCAAATTTGGGGACAAACTATCATCTGTTTTAAATGTAGAGTATAAAAATCCAACCGAAAGAAAGATATCCCTAGCAAGTAGTCTACTAGGCGCATCACTCAACATGGAAAATTACATAAATACAAAATCTCACAAATTATCTTACTTAATTGGAGGAAGAATAAGATCAAATAATTTATTATTAAACTCCCTAGATACAAAAGGTGATTATAAACCTTTTTTTCAAGACTTCCAAGCGTATCTAACATATAAAAATGCAAACTACTCTGACTGGGAATTTAGTTTATTGAATTACTATTCCCAAAACAAATACCAAATGATACCAAAAACAAGGGAGTCTAAATTTGGCACTGTTCAAGATGCTTTACAAGTAACAATTTATTTTGAGGGGCAAGAAGTTGATAATTATGAAACTAACTTAACAGCTCTGAGTTCAACATACTCACCAAATGATGTGTTAAGATTACAATTTACATCATCGTTCTTTCAAACAAAAGAACAACAGTTTTATGATATTTTAGGAGAATATTGGCTAGGAGAATTAGACAATAATATAGGTTCTGATCAACTTGGTGAAGTTATTTTTTATAGAGGCGTAGGAGCATATATGAATCACGCACGAAATATATTTAATGCTAATGTGTTTAACCTATATCATGACGGTAAATATATTTTAAGTAAACAAAATAAACTTCTTGAATGGGGATTTAAATATCAAATTGAAAATATTAATGATGAAATAAGAGAATGGATAATGATAGATTCTGCTGGGTATTCTATTTCCCCTATTAATAATGACTATATGAACCTTTTTGAATTCCAAAGTGGGAATTCATCCCTTCAATCAAATAGATTTGCGTCATATGTGCAATTTGGCAACTCATTAAAAATAAATAACATAGATATTGATTACAATGTAGGGAATCGAATCAATTACTGGGATTTTAATCGAGAATTATTTATAAGTCCAAGAGGGATGATCAGCATAACACCCGAGTGGGAAAAAGATTGGGTATTTAATATGGCATGTGGCTCATATAATCAATCTCCATTTTTTAAAGAATATAGAGATATTGAAGGTAATTTGAATCATAATATTAAATCACAAAAATCTATTCATTATATTATTAATTCTGATTATCAATTTAAATACTTAAATAGACCATTTAAATTAACAACTGCAATATACTATAAACATCTTTGGGATATTATTCCATTTGAAATTGATAATCTAAGAATTATTTATCTGAATGAAAATAATGCTCATGGTTATGCTACAGGTTTAGATATTAAATTATTTGGTGAATTTGTTCCAAATGTAGATTCTTGGATTAGTGTATCAGTACTCAAAACACAAGAAAATATTGATGGAGATGGACACGGCTATATACCAAGACCAACAGATAGAAGATTAAATGCCTCTATCTTTTTTCAAGATTATTTTCCAAAAAACCCAAACTATAAAATGCAATTAAGTTTAATATATGGCACAGGATTGCCATTTGGAGCACCTAATTCTGAAAGATTTGAACAAACACGTCGCATACCATCATATAAAAGACTTGATATTGGATTTTCTAGAGTCATCAAGAAATACTATGATTTTAAATCTATTTGGGGCAGTATAGAGATATTCAATTTAATTGGCATTCAAAATATATCTTCATATATATGGGTTAGTGACTCTAGTAATCAATCTTACGCGGTACCAAACTATTTGACAGGTAGAATAGTTAATTTAAAGTGCAATATAAATTTTTAACAAAATATGTTATCAATTGTTAAGTTTTATCTTAACAAGACCATCACTATACCTATATAACAATAGCCCTCTTCTATCGGTTGATAATATGTGACGACCTAATACATCAACTATATAAAGTAAATCGTGATTCAAACCTGTATCTAGATCTAACTGAAAAAAATCAACTACATTAACTGCGTCTATAGCATAATAACTAGATCCCTCCTCAAAAAATACATCTATTTGATATTCAGTGTTGTCATGATAATCCCAGAATTTAAACAAGAGTTTTTCTCCTTCAGAAGCACCATCTTTTTCACTAGTAGTAGGATCATCTCCCCAAATCGTAACAGCAGTATATTCACCAAGTATTATACTTGTACCGATTAATAAACCATGTTGATCATAAACCCCAATTTCATCATTTAAATTAAATATATGATTGCGTGTATGCATTGGGAATAGCACTGTCATATTATTACCTGTTACATTTGGATAATCAAAATAGAGATTATCTATTTTGTCTGAAAAGCTATGCCTTCCATCAACTAAATCTGGGTAAGAAAAAGAAAAATTAAATAATGTTTTAATCTGATATCCTCGGCCAGGAAGCATATTAACGATAGAGTTAAGTCCATATTCAGGCCAATATACATTCCCGTTTTCATCCTTGATTATTTCGAAACCCTCTTGAAATGGACTAAAAAAACTAGTAATATCGCCCGCCTCTTGATGTAAATAACCTATGAGATTCCATCCTTGATCTAAATTAATAGGCTGATCATAAGAAACAGCTAAACCTGACAAAAGCAAAGTTGCATCACTACTCATTTTAATTTGATAACCAGAACCTATTGTTAAATTACCAATAGAATTTAATTCATATTCTGGCCAATACACATTTCCATTTTCATCTTTAATAATGATAACATTACTTTCTATTTCTTCAAAAACAGAAATCATCGAACCTGTTTCTTCTATATAAGTCGACCACAGATTCCAGCCAGCATGAAGGTCTATAGACTGAATGAATATGATAGAGTTGCCATCACAATCATATCCATCTGGAGGAGCAGGATTGCCACATCCACAACCTAAATCCACATTACCATCACAATCGCAAGCACCTTCTAAAATACCATTACCTCCGCATTCACCACATTCATCAATAATTAGATCACCTCCACATTCACCATTGCAATCTAGCTCTAAAATACAATCCCCATCACAATCATAATTTTCTAATGCATAAACACACGAATCATCATCAACTGTTGCTAAAAAATTATAATTACAGGCTATAGCATCGATGCATCCATAAGTAATATTTTCAATACAAAAATTATGACTACTAGAGGATCCGAAATCACCTTCTCCTGAAACAATAGATTCTAAATTGCTGATAATTTCATAGCTTCCATCAATGCTACAACTACCCCATTGAGATCCTCCAAGTCCATCACCATAACTATCAGTAATAGTAAAAATATAGCAACCTACAGACAAACAAATATTTTCTTCAATTTCAGGCGCAGAATAATAATTAGTATTTTGAGAAGCAACAACAGCACCATTCTCATTGACAATACTCCATCCTATCTCCTCTGGCCAACAATCAAATGAAATCATTAATGATGCTGTTTGATCACACACATATTCACAAGTTCCATCATTAACAGTAGCATCTACATTATAGTTTTCTGCTGAAATATCTGTACAGCCATACACAGCATCTCCATTACAAAATAAACTTTCGTTAGGGCATACATCGCCGTTTGTATTTTCACAGATCCAATCAATAAANTATGATACTCTGCTATATACACCAGGATATCCAGGTTCAGCACATCCACTTCCCCAACTTACAATTCCTACTTGTAAAAATGTTTCNCCATCTGCTGCCAATACAACCATTGGTCCTCCACTATCCCCTTGACAAGANTCATATCCACCATCTGNATAGCCAGCCATAATTTCATCATCTTCTACACCTCCCCAATAATTTGANTCTGTTGTGATGGGTACGCCNACAACTTGTAATTGATNTNGATTATTNGNNGTGCCTTCATCTTCTCCCCATCCNGTGATCCATGACATTTCTCCAGGATCTTGGACNCCTAATNCNACCTGTTGATCGCAAANAAGNACAANAGGTTGCGTAGAATTATTAAAAGTAATTGGATCATCTAATCTAATTAGAGCAATATCCCAATTATTAGCATTAGAATTATAATTTTCATGCAAAATNATTTCCGNNACATCATATGATTCTCCACCTTGTGCATAAGATGCATCAGTTCCCACTCTTACAGCAATACCACTTGCAGATTCACCTGATACACAATGAGCTGCTGTTAAAATCCAGTATTCATTAATTATAGAAGCTCCACAAAATCCCCACCAACCAGTTGCAGTAGTTAATGCTGCTTGATATGGGTAATCTTCAATATCAGCATCTTCGCCACCAACAATATTAGTTTGAGAAAATAAAAACAAAAATGGTAGAAAAATAAAAACAAACACTAATCTCATAAGCTACACAATTTAAATTAGAACCACACCTATATATAATATACAAAAAAAAAAAGAACTATTCCTTAGTAAACTTATAATGCCCCATATCAACAGAGATGATGTATGTACCCGCTGAAAGAGTTGAAACGTCTAATTTATTATTATCAAGAATATACTCGTACATTATTTTTTGACCATAAATGTTAAATATTGTAACAAAATTGTTTTGTATATCAATATTTAAAAAGTCTATAACCGGATTAGGGAAAATAGAGATGTGATTTGAAGACACGAAATCATCCACAGAAACCGAACAATTACTACTTGCGATTAAATTAGTTCGATAAGTTAATAAAGCATCAATCATACGTTCAGCTTGACAGACAGTAAACATTGACATACACGCATCATTCGTATAGTCCATATAGTTCATCGTCATATCATTAGATGAACAAGATTCTTGAGGATAAGAAGGACATCCATAAGTTGCATACTGTACTGCTGGCGTATCATCACAGCCATCACCTCCCCAATCAGAACAGCCAGATGAAAAAGTGTGTTCAAGATTAAAATAATGTCCAACTTCATGAGTAGCAGTTCTACCTAAATTATATGGACTTGTTGAAGACACATCAACACCAAAGTATTCATAATCAATAACAATTCCATCTTTTTCTGGAAATGCAAAAAGATCATCAGGCATAGTAGAAAAACCTAATGTATTACCATTTAAGTCACAAACCCAAATATTCAAATAATTATGTACATCCCAAGGATCCACACCTCCTTCCTCACTTTTTTTCATACCATCACTAAAACCTTGAAATGATTCACTATCTGTATAAACTCTATTTATACCAGAAAAAGGACTCCCATTAAGATCTTCTTGAACTAAACAAAAATTAAAACCTACTGTAGCGATAACACTCTGAAATTCTTCTGGAATATCATTTATCTCAATATTCAATGCATTATAATCATTATTTAATGTTTCTATCTGAGAAAAAATCCTATCATCAGAAATATTTTGCTCATCATTATTATATAAAACATGAACAACCACAGGAATATCATAATTACCATTAGATGGATAAAAAAATTGTCTTTTGTCTTGCTTCTTGTGAGAGTTATACATAAACTTTTCTTTTAGCACCTCTCTATATTCATCTGTTGAACATCTTTGTATTTGTCCAAAAGATAAAAGAGAAAATGTAAATAATATGATAAGTAATAAAAATCTCATACTACAAAATTACAAAATATAAAAATGGTCTTAGAAATTGGCAATAGTATTCTTGAGAATATCAACACATTCTAATAATTGACTCTTGTTAATCACAAGTGGAGGGGCTAATCTTATAATATTACCATGTGTTGGTTTGGCTAGTAAGCCATTTTCTTTGAGTTTCATGCAAATATCCCAGGCTGTGCTACTTGCGGGAGAGTCATTGATTAAAATAGCATTTAACAATCCTTTACCCCTAACCTTAGTAACTAAATGATTTGATTCTATAAATTTATTTAATTCATCTCTAAATAAAATTCCTAATTCATCAGCATTCTTTTCTAAATTTTCATTTTTCACAACTTCTAATGCTGCAATAGCTACTTGACAAGCAATTGGATTGCCACCATAGGTTGAACCATGTTCACCTGGCTTAATACATAACATAATCTCATCATTAGCTAAAACAGCAGAAACTGGAAAAACACCACCCGACAATGCTTTACCTAAAATCAAAATATCTGGCTTAACAGATTCATGGTCACATGCAAGCATTTTACCAGTACGAGCAATGCCTGTTTGAATTTCATCTGCAATAAACAAAATATTGCAATCACTACATACTGTTTTCACATCATTTAAAAAGCCATTATCCGGCACCTTCACACCCGCCTCTCCCTGTATGGGTTCAATTAAAACGCCTGCGATATTTTCATGATTGTCTATTGCTTTTTTTAATGCTTCAATATCATTATATGGCACCTGTATAAATCCCGGGGTATAAGGGCCAAAATTATCTCTAGCCTCAGCATCATTTGAAAATGAAATAATAGTCGTTGTTCTACCGTGGAAATTGCCATCGAAAACAATAATATTTGCTGATTCAGGCTTAATATTCTTTTTAAGATATGCCCATTTTCGACATAATTTAATAGCTGTCTCAACACCTTCAGCACCTGTATTCATTGGCAATAACTTATCATAACCAAATAGATCCGAAGCATATTTTTCAAATTTACCTAGCACATCATTATGAAAAGCTCTTGACGTCAATGTCAATTTATTGGCCTGATTATTTAAAGCGCTTATAATAGCTGGATGACAGTGGCCTTGATTCACCGCTGAATATGCAGAAAGGCAATCATAATACTTCTTTCCTTCAACATCCCACACAAACACACCTCTTCCTTTTTCTAAGACTACTGGTAAAGGATGGTAATTGTGAGCACCATACTTTAATTCAAGATCTATAATGTGTTTTGAATTCATTATCTTCAAAGATAATTATTTTTGCAGTATGCAGGTCATTAAAAAAAAAGAAAGACTAATAATTTACATTGACGATATTGTATATGGTGGGAATGGCATTGGCAAATGTCCGAATAAACATACACAGGATTTTGTCATTTTTGTTAAAAATGCGATAGAAGGCCAAACAGTATTAGCAGAAATTACAAAATCAAAATCTAATTACGCAGAAGCTAAAATTATAGAAGTTATAGAAAAAAGTGATTTGCAAAAAAAAAGAAATTATCAAAAAATTTCTGGCGCCCCATACTATGACTTAGATATCAAATACCAAAGAAAAAAAAAGAAAGAATTAGTAATGGAAGTGTTTCAGAAAATTGGACATATTCATGATATTGAAAAATACTATGATGACTTTATTGAATCACCTAAAACATGGCATTATAGAAATAAAATGGAATATGCTTTTTCATCTATAATCTATGACACAAAGAAAAAAGGTGACGTGGATGATTTTGGGCTTGGATTTAAAAAATCAAACACCTGGTGGATGGTGGAAAACTTAAATAAAGATTCTGGCCTATTTGACAAAAAATGGGAAGACAGTTTATGTCAAATACGAGAATTCTGTGAGCAAACAAAATTACCTGCATGGAATATCCCGCAAAAAAAAGGATTTTTTAGAAATTTAAATGTTCGAAAAAGTTATAAAGAGGATAAACTGCTTATTGAAATAGTTACAAGTTCTATTAATATCAATAAATTTAATACAGATCTTTTCATAAAAAAAATACTTGAACTACATGAAAAGCGAATTGAAGGTATTATACATACTATTAATAATGATATTTCAGACAGAATCAATTACAAAAATGTAGTGTCTCACGTGATTTATGGAAAAAATAAAATAGTGGAAAATTTGCTTGGGCTTGATTTTGAAATTTATATGAGTAGTTTTTTCCAAACAAACCCATTATGTGCACAAAAACTATATAATAAAGTAGTAGAATACTCATCTTCCCAAAATAACGACACAAATACACCAATTATTTTAGATCTTTTTTGTGGCACTGGAACAATAGCCCAAATGATTGCAATTCAAAACAAAGATGCACATGTAATAGGTGTAGATATAGCAGAAAGTGCAATTCAAAATGCAATAGAAAGTGCATTAAAAAACAATATTAAAAATGTTGAATTTCATAATCTAGATACTGGTGATTTTTTGATTAAAAATCCACATTTAAAAAATAAAATAAATACGATTATTATCGATCCTCCAAGACCTGGTGTTTCAAAAAAAAGTATAAAAAAAATTATAGCATTAGATAGTAAAGAAATAATATACGTATCATGTAACCCAAGTACACAAGCAAGAGATGTGAAATTATTTATAGAACATGGCTACAAAATAAAAAAATTCTCTATAGCAGACCAATTTCCACACACACATCATATAGAAACAATATTTATTTTAGTTAAATCAATAGATAATGTATCTTAGCAATTAGAATGAAGAAAAAACAAATTATTCTTAATAAAGAATCTATAAATAACAAGATTAACAGAATCGCGTTTGCTATTATAGAAGACTACCATGAAGAAAAATCTTTAACATTCATTGGTTTTTATAAAAATGGGTATACGATAGCTAAAAAATTAAAAACCATAATAGAGAAAAAGTATAAAATCAATATCTCTATTCATAAAATAAGACCAATCACTTCAGATGAATATAAAATAGAGCCACCATTAAAAAAAGGGAATACTAAAAATACGTTTTTAGTAGATGATGTATTAAAATCAGGCCGAACAATTATATATGGTATAAAAGAAATATTAACACATGATATTGAGAGTTTAAAAACTATCATCTTAGTTAACAGAAACCATAACACATTTCCTATTGGCGTTGATTACGTTGGACTTAACTTATCAACTACCCTTAAAGATCATATTGAAGTAATACTTGAAAAAGAACAGGAAGTTGCTTATTTAATGTAAGGATTTCAATGTATTTAAAAGCAGTTCTAATTGATCATCACAAAAATCTAAATTCGTAACAAACCTCACTGTTCTATCACCCATGAAAGAAGCTTTAATATCATTAGTCTCTAATGTCATTTTAAAGCGTGGAACATAATCTGCTTTAACATCAAATAAAACAATATTTGTTTCTATAGGCCTGAGATTGACTATATAATGTAGCTCAATTAATGTTTCTCCAATTAATCTTGCTCTTTTATGATCATCTTCTAAACGATTAATATGATTTTCTAGTGCATATTGTCCTGCAGCCGCTAAATAACCAACCTGTCTCATGCCACCGCCTAATGATTTTCGCACTCTTTTAGCTTCTTTAATAAAACTAATATTACCAACAAGAACAGATCCGATAGGAGCTCCTAATCCTTTTGATAAACATATAGATATACTATCAAAAAGTTTTCCATAGTCATGAGAAGAATGTGATTTTGCTACTAATGCATTAAATACACGAGCACCATCAAGGTGAAGTGTCAAATTATGGTTCTGACAATAATGAGAAATATCTTGCATGCTATTGTAATCATAACAGGCGCCTCCCCCCTTATTAACAGTGTTCTCAAGACAAACTAATCGCGTTCTTGGAAAATGAACATCATCAGGATTAATATTACTTTTTATTTGATCTAAAGAAATTCGACCTAAATCTCCATCAACTAGTCGCACAGAAACTCCAGAATTAGATGCAACACCTCCTCCCTCATAATTGTATATATGTGATAACTTATCACATATGATCTCGTCTCCCATTTTTGTATGGACTCGTATAGCAATTTGATTTGTCATCGTACCAGAAGGACAAAACAAAGCAGCTTCTTTATCAAACATAGACGCTAAATGAGCTTCAAGATCTTTAACAACCTCATCTTCTTCCCATACATCATCCCCAACCTTAGCTTGAAACATATAATTTAACATCTCCTTTGTTGGAATTGTTATGGTATCGCTTCTTAAATCTATATTTAAATCTTTCATAATATATTTTTTAATAAATCATATATTTGATTCACCGAAATACAATCAGACTCAATAATATATTGACTCTTTTGATAATGTCTTTCCCGTTCTATGATTTGATTATTAACAAAATCTTTCAAATTTAATTTATTCTTAAATAATAATGGTCGATTCTGATTGAATTGTAATCGCCTAACAAGTTCGTGACAACTCACTTTGAGATATATAGTTATGCCCTTGGAATTCATAATATTATTATTATCAAAAAAACAGGGCGTGCCACCTCCTGTAGCGACTATTGACTGTGTGTCCAAACAATATTTAGTTAAATAATCTCTTTCCTTTTGTCGAAAAAATTTCTCTCCTTTTTTAAGGAAAATTTCATTAATTTTTAATCCTAATCCTTTTTCTATTAAAATATCTAAATCAAGAAATTCAACATTCATTTCTTGTGCTAATTTTCTGCCAAGAGTTGATTTTCCACTACCCATATATCCAATTAAGAAAATGGGTGTCATTTAAAAAGGAGATTTTTTTTCTTTAGAAAGACTTCTAAACACAAGACGATCTACTAAGTTGGGTAAAAATTTATTTAAAAAAACTAATAATTTACCCTGAGAAGTAAGTACAATACTATTTTGTCTTTTTTGCACTGCTATCACAATTCTTTCGGACACTTCTTCTGCTGACATCATTTTCGTTTCATTCCTAGGACTTTCTTGTTGATTTTCTCCACTCGAATTAAGAGCATTTTGTCGAATATTAGATGCTGTAAATCCCGGAGAAGCAATTAATACATGAAGTCCTTTTTTAAGATTTTCAATTCTAAGGGCTTCTAAAAATCCCCTCATAGCAAACTTAGATGCCGAATAAGCAGTTCGAGCTGGAAGCCCCTTATGTCCTGCAATCGATGACACACCAACAACTGAACCCTGTCTTGCTAAAATATGCGTCAATGCATATTTAGTAGCATAGATAGTGCCATAGAAATTGATATTCATAACTTTCTTAAAGTCAGCAAGATCTAAGTCTAAAAATAGTGCCCGCATAGAAATACCAGCATTATTTACTAACACATCTATTTGCCCATATCTATCCACCACTTTACCAATCATCTTAGCACAATCTGACTCATTACTAACATCAGCGACCACATACATCGCTTCGCCTCCTAAATTTTGAATGGAATTTGTTAATTCTATTAATTTTGACTCTGTTCGCGCTACAAGAGCTAAACGAGCACCTCTTTTAAAAAATGCTGAAGCACAAGCTCGACCTATTCCAGATGATGCCCCTGTTATTATGATAACTTTATTTTTCACGATCTAAATAATTCCTTTGAATTGATTATGTATTTTCAAGTTAATAATTATTAATTTCACACAATCAATAAATTCTATTTTAAATTACTATGGATATTATAAAAGTAAGAAACAAATCTGATATATCGGAATTTCATAATATAGTGCATACTCTATATAAAGAACAAATAAACTGGATTCCACATATACAACAAGATGTAGAAAATGTGTTTAACCCTAACAACAACTCTTACCATAAACACGGAGAGATTGAAAGATTTATTTTAAAAAAAGACAAACAAACAATAGGAAGAATAGCTGTTTTTTATAGCGATAAAAACAATCAAAAAGAGCCTTTGAAAACAGGAGGGATTGGGTTTTTTGAATGTATTAATGATCAAACAGCAGCAAATCTACTTTTTGAACAAGCTATGCATTGGTTAAAAAAAAGAAAAATAGAAGCTATGGATGGCCCCATAAACTTTGGAGAAAAAGAAAAATACTGGGGACTTATGGTAGAAGGCTTTGATAAACAAACAATCTATGGACAAAACTATCATTTAGAATACTATAAAAGATTATTTGAAAATTTTGGATTTAAAGTATATTACAATCAACATGTTTATTGTAAAGATTTAAGGCAACCATACCCAGATAAATTTTATGAACGAGCTGAAAGGATAAATGCAAGACCTGATTTTTCAATCGATCATATGAGAAATTATGATTTCAAAAAATATGCACAATACTTTATAGATGTTTATAATGCTGCTTGGGGTACACACCATACTTTCAAGCCTTTAAAAGTTGAACAAGCAGAAAAAATGTTTAAAAAAATGAAAAATATTATTGATCCAAGGTTAATATGGTTTGGGTTCTACAAAGAAACACCTATTTGCTTTTTTATTGGCATACCAGATGCAAATCAATACTTAAAATATGCAAATGGCAACTTAAATATAATAGGAAAAGTAAAATTTCTTTATCATAAAACATTCAATAAAGCTGACACTGTAGCAGCATTAGTTTTTGGCGTAACACCAAAATTTCAAAAACTAGGACTAGAGTCTGCCTTGGCTAAGTATACTAGTGATAAAATGCTGGCCGATGGTTATGTAAAAGTAATTCAAAGCTGGATTGGCGATTTTAACCCAAAGATGATAAAGGTATGTGAAAGCTTTTTGGGAAGTGAGATTTATCAAAAATTAACTACCTATAGATACTTATTTGATAAAAAAGCTGAATTTAAACCACACCCAATAATTAAATAAATTATATATTTGCAAAATTCAGTTTATGACCTGGTAGCTCAGTTGGTAGAGCATCTCCCTTTTAAGGAGAGGGTCCTGGGTTCGAGCCCCAGCCAGGTCACACACTCCATCGCCCAGGTGCTGGAACTGGTAGACAGGCATGGTTGAGGGCCATGTGTTCTTATGGGCGTGCGGGTTCGACTCCCGCTCTGGGCACTAGACAATTGAAATATCTTTTACGTATTCATCATTTGATTCAATAATGATACGATAAATACACTTAATAAAAACCATCCAATAAACCCCTCAATAATAGCTAAATACTTTGTGAAACCTCTAACAGGAATTTGACCAAACCCAAGTGTAGAGAAAGCATTAATACTAAGAACAATAGAGTTCAATGCTCTCACAATAATTAAGTAAAGAACATAGCTGCTCATTAAGAAAATTGTGAGTAGACCAATAATATATTTTTCATTTTTTT
>PBKX01000009.1 GCA_002722215.1 Flavobacteriales bacterium
ACCTCATCAAGGTGATAAAATTAATAAAGATTTATATGTTCGTTCTGTCGAACTTATAAAAAAAATAGATATGCAGAAATGAGAAAAAGTTTATTAATAATATTCTATATATTTTTGTGTCCATGTTTTAGTTTTGCTGACATTGATTCTATATTTTATAGCTCTAATAATTTATATATCTCTCACCATTTTGATCAAGCTTTAGAAGGGTATTTGAGCATTGTGAATGAAGATGAGAATAATGGTGTTTTATATTACAATATTGGTAATTGTTATTATAGATTAAATCAGCTTGGTTATGCACGTTTATATTATGAGAAGTCAAAGTTGTATAATCCAACAGATAGGGATGTCCTGCATAATATAGAAATTATTGAGTCTCAATTAATTGATCAAATTAATCAAGTCCCTGAGTTTTTTTTGATTCGATTTGTTCAAAATATCAACAAGCAATTTAGTTCTTCTCAATGGGGTTATCTGCTGATTTTTGTTTTATATTTTAATTTATTTCTATTCCTTTTATTTTTGTTCACAAATTTAGTTGATACAAGACTTAACTGCTTGAGGGGATTGTTATTTTCAGTGCCTGTCTTGTTGTGTGTTGCATTTTTCCTTATTTATAGTAATTTACCAGCAAAATATAACGATGCAGTTTTAGTTGCTCCAAATGCATATGTTAAAACAGCCCCTTCAGAGTCAGCAGATGATTATTTTATTATTCATGAAGGCCTCAAGTTTCAGGTTATTGATCAAGTTTCTAATTGGTCTAGGATTTCTCTTTTAGATGGTAAAGATGGCTGGGTTAAAACAGTAGATTTTGAAGTTATCAAATAATAATGTTGAAAAAACATTATAATAATTAGATTTTTATTTTAAATACTTGTTCATTATTACTAAATTGTAAGATTATCTATCATATAAATGATTAGGATGATTATTACAGATATATTCAGCTTTCAAAAAAAATATTTTTTAAACCTATTTGTAGGTTTTATAGTTTTACTTTCTCTATCCTTTTATTCTAATGCTCAAGAATGTAGTTTTGGTATTATGGATGAGGTGGATTTTGTGGTAGATACTACCATAACTCAAAATAGTTTTTGGGAAAGTGACACAGAGTTTGTAGGAGAAGATTTTGTGACAGGGATTGAAGTAAATATCCCTGTATGTGGTGAAATAGAGGGCTGTATTCAGTTTTCATTGGTAAGTGATCCTTCTGAAATGGGCTATAGTTATCCTGATATAGGTTTTTCTTCTGCTGCATTTTATGTTTTTTCGGACTCTATTTGGAATAATCAAATAGGAGCAGGTGGATTCCCAATTTCTGAGGATGGAGATGCTTTTCCTGGATCTGATGGTTTTGTACTAGAAGCAGCAGAACAACTTTTTTCCTTAAGTTCGTATAATATACCTATTGAAGGTCAGTCTGCTACTTTTATTGTTGTAGTACATTACAAGTGCGCTAGTGCTCCAGCTATTGTTTGTCAAGAGGAGATTATTGAGTTTTCTTTTGCTTGGCCTAGTGAAATGGATGGTCTTATCTTATCTTCTACAGATGTTAGTTGTTATGGGGAGGATGATGGTACAATTGTAGCTAGTTCAATTACAGGTGGAACACCAGATTATACATATGATTGGTATATTGATTCAGCAAGTGGTTCTGACATTGATGGGGATGGTGATTTAGAAGAGTTATATGCTACTACACCCGATACTGTGTTAAATTCTGCCATAGCTGGTGTTTATACATTAGTGGTAACAGATTCAGAAGGATGTATATTAGTAGTTCCCGAAATTAATACGGTTATTTCTGAGCCTGATCCATTAGATATTGTAGAGTTAATCAGTGATGTGTCATGTAATGGAGATGGAGATGGCGAAATAAATATAACAGTGACAGGTGGAACACCAGATTATACTTATTTATGGTCCAATGGAGAGATTACTGAAGATATAACTGATCTCGTTGCGGGCGAGTATACAGTGACTGTAACAGATGATAGTTTATGTGTTCTAACTGAAAGCTTTATTGTTACAGAGCCAGATCCATTAGAGTTGACAGTAGAAGATATTACAGGTGTGTTATGTCCTGGAGGTTCTGATGGGTCAATAAATATAACAGTGACAGGCGGCACCCCCGATGGGGGCCCATATACATATGCATGGTCTAATGGCGAAACTGCTGAAGATCCTAGTGGATTATCAGCTGGAATATATACTGTGACTGTATTTGATGAGAATGGTTGTTCTGAAACTAGTGGTCCTTTAGAGGTTTTTGAGCCAGAGCCATTAACTACTATAGACGAGATTGTTACTAATGTATCCTGTAATGGAGGATCTGATGGTGCAATAGATTTAGAATTTGCTGGAGGGACACCAGATGGTGGTCCATATAACTATAGTTGGCTTCCTAATGGGGAGACAACACAAGATTTAGAGAATGTGCCAGCTGGAATATATTTTGTAACAGTTTTAGATGATTTTGAATGTATCTATACAGATACGGTACTAGTGACAGAGCCAGATCCACTAGTTTTGACACACAGTCATATTGATGTTGCATGTAATGGAGGTTCTAGTGGTTCAATAGACCTAGCAGTGACTGGCGGTACACCAGATGGCGGACCATATACATATTCTTGGTCAAATGGAGCGACTACTGAGGATATTAGTGACTTAGAAATTGGAACATATACCGTAACGGTAACTGATGACAATTTATGTGCAGAGTCTTTAACTGTTGTAATAGTGGAGCCAGATTCATTAGAACTAAGCGTTTTAATTACAGATGTTTCGTGTGCTGGCTTGTTAGATGGTGAAATAGATTTGGAGGTTGCAGGTGGTAGCCCAGATGGAGGTCCATATACATATAGCTGGGACAATGGAGAAACAACAGAGGATATAACAGGATTAGAAACGGGACTATATACTGTGACTGTAACAGATGATAGTTTATGTGTTGCAGTTGAGACTTATTTTGTTCCAGAACCAGATAGTTTGTTAGTCGACATTGTTGTTACTGATGTATTATGTGCTGGCGGATCTGATGGAGCAATAGAACTAGAGGTTAGTGGTGGGTCAGGTGTTTATACTTATGGTTGGAGTACTGGAGCTATTTCAGAAGATATATCGTCTCTTACAGCTGGTCTATATACTTTTACAATTAATGATGGTAGTTGCTCTCAAACAGATACTATTCAAGTATTTGAACCAGATTCTTTATCACTTAATCCTATTGTTTTTGATATATCATGTAATGGTTTAGATGATGGCATAATAGATTTATCTGTTACGGGAGGTATTCCATTTGGTGATGGAACATACACATATGAGTGGTCCAATGGAGCTACAACAGAAGACCTTAATAATTTGTCAGCTGGAACATATTCTGTTACAGTAACAGATGCAAATGGTTGTATTGTTGAAGGAGATTTTATTATTAATGATCCTGATTCACTAGAAATATCTATAGAAAGTGCTACCGATTTTCTGCTTTGTTTTGGAGATACAATTGGCTCAATAGATATTGCTGTTTCTGGCGGCACACTAGATAGTGGTTCATATACATATTCTTGGTCAAATGGAGAGACTACTGAAGATATAATTGGGTTAACATCCGGAACATATACTGTTATAGTAACAGATGATAATGATTGTTCTGACACCTTGGTTTATGAGATTGAATCACCAGATCCTTTTGTGTTTACTGAATTGATTACTGATGTTTCATGTAATGGTTTTTCAGATGGTGCAATAGATTTAGAGGTCACTGGCGGAACACCTGATGGTGGCCCATATACATATTCTTGGTCTAATGGGGAGACTACTGAAGATATAGGTGGTTTGTCTCCTGGCGTTTATACTGTTGTTGTTACGGATGTAAATTTATGTGTAGATTCAGCTAGTTATATTATAGATGAACTCAATCCTTTGGATATCTCTTTAGATTATGCACCTGATTCATTGGCTTGTTTTGGAGACACAATTGGAAGTATTGAAATTACAGTTTCAGGTGGTACAGGTATAGGAACATATACATATCTATGGGATACTGATGATGCATCTACATCTGAAGATTTAATAGGGGTATTATCTGCAGGTACATATACAGTTATTGTAACAGATGAGAATTTATGTTCGGATTCTTTAACTGTTGTTATACCAGGTCCTGATGAATTACAATTAATAGCAACTGTTAGTGATGCATCATGTAATGGTATAGCGGATGGTTCAATAGATTTAACAGTCATTGGAGGTACACCAGATTATACATTTGATTGGTCCAATGGAGCCACAACAGAAGATATAAATGATTTAGGTCCTGGGACATATACAGTTATTGTAACAGATGAGAATTTATGTTCAGATTCTTTAAGTGTCCCTGTTGAGGAGCCTGATGTATTTGAGCTTACTTCTGTATTTACCTCTCTTGCATCATGTTGTAATGTTTGTGATGGATCTGTTGAGATCAATCTTACTGGTGGGACACCACCATACACTATAATTGGCGATACAACTAATTTATGTATAGGACTTGATACGGTGCAAGTTGTTGATTTTGCTGGCTGTATTTTAGATGTGCCATTTGAAATAGAAACAGACTATTGTATTGATTTTACATTAGCTGCTGAGGCGGAATGTCCTCCAAATTTAACAATTATAGGATTAGATGGCTTAACTGCATATGGTGGTGAAGAGCCATATACTTATGAATGGTTAGATCCAGATGGAAATCAAATTACCATTGGTACCGATGTTGATGGCGATGGTGCTGAAGCCCAGATATTAGTTGGTGAGGCTGGTATTTATACAGTAATTGTTACTGATAGTGGCGGGGCATGTGAAACGTCAGCTACGTACGAGTATGCTTATGAGTATATAGAGCTTGACTATGCAGTCGTAGATACAGCATGTTTTAATGAATGTAATGCAACGGTAAATATTATTCCTTCTGATAATTTTCCTGCTGGCTGGAGAGTTTTTTATTCATCTAATGATTTAGATGGTAATGGTATAGCGAATATTGATAGTGATGGAGATCCTGTTGATAATGATATAGATGGTGATGGTATTGATAATGATCTAGATGATGATATAGATGGTGATGGTGTAGATACTGATGGTGATGGTGTTTGTGATATCAATTGTAATGATATCCCTAGTATTATAGGTGATACAGATACATATCCAACAGCATCAGCTTATAGTGATTACATTGAATTATTTCCAACATTTATAGAAATAAACGATTGTGATACAGATTTTTTAACTCCTAATGGATCTGGCGAGCTAGATTGTTGCGATATAGATGGTGATGGTATCCCTAATAATGAAGATCCAGATATGGATGGAGATGGTATTCCTAATATTGCAGCATTTTTAGAATTAGATATAGATGGCGATGGTATCCCTAATGATGGTCTTGATGGTATTCCTGGTAATGAAGATGATGACCCTAATCCAAATGGGGATGTGTGTTTTGTATATGTGGTTGAAGATTTGTGTCCTGGTGAATATTATGCAATTGCAGCTGATGATATTGATGCTGTTGGTGTTAGTCCGGAAACTATTATTTGTGAATCTTTTTTACTATTTTTTGATGTCCCTAGTTATGACGAAATTTTAACTAATGCTACACTTTCTGAGTGTCCTAGCGGTGATCAGATTTGTTGTAATGGTGATTTAACAGGGTCAATAGACCTAGAAGTGACAGGTGGAGCCGGAAATTACACATATTCTTGGAATACGGGAGCTGTGACAGAAGATTTATTTAATATTGGTGCTGGAACATATTATGTTGATATATTAGATCAGGCTGGCTGTTTTGCATCAGATACTTTTGAATTAACAGAGCCACCTTTATTAGATTTTACAGCAGAATTCGACACGTTACTTTGTTATAGTGATTGTGATGCTTTTATTGATATTGAGGTGTTTGGTGGATCACCGCCATATACATATGGAGAATGGTCAGGAACTTTATATGATGGCACTCTTTTTACATCTTCTGATACAAGTTTAACAGATTTATGTGCTGGGGATTATACAATGCAGGTAACAGATACAAATAACTGTGAAGTAATAATACAGGTTGAAATTATACAACCACCAGATTTAATAGTTTCTTTAGATAATGCAACAGATATTTTACCTTGTTTGGGTGATGAGTTAGGTTCAATTGATATTTCTGTAAATGGAGGAACACCAAATTACACATATGAATGGTCTAATGGAGCCACAACAGAAGATATAAACGGTTTAGGAGCGGGAGAATATACGGTGATAGTAACTGATGAGAATGAATGTGTAGATTCATTGACCCATGTTATTGATGCTCCTGAGGAATTGGTGGTCTTTATAGATGATGCTACTGATTTGCTGGATTGTTTTGGTGATAGTGATGGATTTATAGATATTGAAGTGACAGGGGGAACTCCTTTTCCTGATGGATCGTATACATATTTTTGGTCTAATGGAGCGACTAGTGAAGATATAAATGGTTTAGGAGCTGGAACTTATTTTGTTACTATAATAGATGCTAATGATTGTGAAGAAACATTGATTCATACAGTTTTTGAGCCTGCTGAAATTGTTATTACACTAGAAGACTCCTTTTTAGAGTTACTATGTTTTGGAGATGATGATGGGTATATTGATGTAAGTGTTAGCGGTGGAACTCCATTTGATGATGGTTCATATCTATATTCTTGGTCTAATGGTGCTGACAGTGAAGATATTAATGGTTTAATAGCAGACACATATACTCTTACAGTTACAGATGCAAATGATTGTACACAGACCGCTACATATGTTGTGACAGAACCTGCTCAATTAGTGATCAATGTGGTAGCAGCAGATACAACATTATGTTTTGGTGAAAATAATGGCTTTATCAATATAAATGTCACGGGAGGCACACCAAATTATACATATTCATGGTCAAATGGAGCGACTAGTGAAGATATAAATGGTTTGTCAATTGGAACATATTCTCTTACTGTAACTGATGATAATGGTTGTTTTGTCACGGATAGCTATACAATTATTGAATCTAGTGATATCGTTATTACATTAGAGGAGGATTCTTCATTTTTAGATTTAATTTGTTTTGGTGATTCTAATGGTAATATTGATGTCAGCGTTACTGGTGGAACTCCTTTTGATGATGGCTCATACATATATTCATGGTCAAATGGATCTGGCAGTGAAGATATTAATAATTTAGTAGCAGGAACATATACTCTTACAGTTACAGATAGTGAGGATTGTACACAGACAGCTACATATGTTGTTACTGAACCAGATGAAATTATTATTACACTAGAAGAGGATGCTTCTTTTCTAGAGTTGCTGTGTTTTGGAGATGATAATGGTAATATTGATGTTAGTATTACTGGCGGAACTCCTTTTGGTGATGGCTCATATACACTGTCTTGGTCTAATGGATCTATAACAGAAGATATAAATGGTTTAGTCGCAGGAACATATACTCTTACAGTCACAGATGCAAATAATTGTACACAGACAGCGACATATGTTGTTACGGAACCTAGTTTGCTTCAGTGTGATGGTGTAATCATTCCTATATCTTGTGATGGTGATGATGATGGACAGATTGATTTAACCGTGGTTGGTGGCACTCCTTTTGGTGATGGCTCATATACGTATTCTTGGTCAAATGGATCTATTAGTGAAGATATTTCTAGTTTAACGCCCGGAACTTATTTAGTAACAGTAACAGATGCGAATGGGTGTGAATGTTCAAATTCTTTTGATGTTGTAGCACCAAACAATGATGTCGAGATAAGTATTGATAATGTTGAGGATTCTAGTTGTTGGAGTTTGGACTGTAATGATGCTAGTATTGATGTTACTGTTACTGGTGGGTCAGGCTTTTTTCAATATACTTGGACAGGTAGTAATGGATTTAGTCAAATATCATTTTTATTTGATGACGTTTCAAATATATCAGCAGGGACATATTTTCTAGATGTATTAGATATTGTGGATGGTTGTGAATATAGTGCTGGACCAATTGTAATAACAGAACCAACGCCAATTGAATTATATGACGATATAGATGGTGATGGGTCTATTAACTCTCCTGCTAGTGAAATTATATTTACTGACTATGTCTGTGGAGATGCTTGTGATGGTCAAATTGATTTAACTTCAATTGATGGAGGTACACCTTCATATGAGTTTGAATTACTCAATGATGTAGGTGAAATTATTGGAGAGAGTACTAGTGGTATTTTAAGTGGTTTATGTGCAGGATGTTATACTGTGAATATATATGATTCAAATTGGTATGATTGTCCAGCAGATCCAAATGCTTGTTTTGCTCAATTTGATTTTTGTATTGAAGCTTCAGACATGACTATAGTATCTGAAATTCTTCCTTCTGGTTGTAATCCTACAGGTTTTTCAGATTTTACTTTTGTAAATGGATTGCCTCCATATAATATTAATTTAACAGATGGTAGTGGTGATGTTGTTCCCCCTTTGACCGATTATATGTTAGATACAATAGCATTTTCTAATCTTGAGCCTGGCTCCTATGAATTAATGGTTGTAGATTCTATTGGATGCCCATATTATTATAACTTTGATATTATTGATTTTGTTAATGAGTTAGAAATTCTCAGTATCTCAGCGGTGCAACCTTGGTGTCCTGATGAACTAGGATCTTTCACTGTTGAGTTTAGTAATGCTTTAAATTCCGATAGTTTACCTTTTTCTGGCTTTATTACATTAGTTGAAAACAATAATGATGATTGTATTTTTGATTCATCTGCGTCTGTAATTGTCACACAGGAAATTCCTTTGACTACTGACTCTATTATTAGTGTTACAGTTGATAATTTGGCTGGAGGAGAATATAACTTTATTATTGAAGATTATCTTGAATGTTCTGTTGATTCTTGTTTTTCTATTACATATATTCCTCCTTTTACTCCTGAAATATATTTTATTTCTTCTGATCCTGTAACATGTTTTGAAGAATCAGGGAGTGCGAATGTGAGTTGGGATCCATTAGATGTAGGAGGGACACCTATTATAGATACTACATTTGTTGTAGATTTTTCTGCAATCAATAGTTATGTGGTAGATACTTTGGGATTAGATAGTTTAGAATTAGATAGTTTAGTATTCCTTTTGGAGTTTAACCCTCAAGACGATGTTTATAGTATTACTTTTGAGTGTGATGATGAAGTTTTCACAGATATAATTGAAGATTCTAATGATAATGATCTTATAGATTCTGATGATATTCTATCATTTGTATCAGGTGCCGAAGATTTTTGTAACGGTATACTGATTGGTTTGGGTGACATCCTATCAGATTATTTATCTGTATCTGGTCCAGATTTAAGTGAGCCATATTATATTGTTCAATGGACTGACTCAGATGGTAATCCTGTGCCTACAGTTACTCCAGATGCATTGGTTGCCACAGCTTTATCAGCTGGTGATTATCAAGTTGTTGTTATAGACGCTAATTTATGTTCAGATACAGTTGATTTTACTATTAATCAACCACCAAATGGTGTTGTCACTGGAGTTGATTCGTCTATGCCTGAGATAACATGTTGTTATACTGGAATAGAAGATTGCGATGGTGAACTTCAAATTGCTCCTACGGGAGGTGTTGGAGATTACTATATAGTTGAAGTGGATTATTCTAATCCTGACTTACCTGCAATACCTTCAGAAACATTTGTTTTACAGCCAGGTATTAATCCAGATACTGTTTTATTAAATTTATGTCCAGGTGAGTGGACTGTGACGGTTCATGACTCAGATCCTTTTACTTTAGATCTTTGTCCTCCAGATATTTATACTTTAGAAATTACACAGCCAGAGTGTTTAGATTGGACTATTGAAACACAGCCATTATTTTGTTATGGAGATATATTAGATTGGGACTTGGAGGGTAATAGTGTTAATAATAATTCTGATGTAGTAGATGCAGTATTGTATTGGTTTGATCCAGATGGTGATCTGCCGGATGCCACTCAAGACGAATTTCTAAATGATTTAGATAATGCACTTGATCCGAATACTCTAGTAGCAGGTTTTTATGATATATATAGTGTTGTAGATGGTTGTCTTGATCTTGTGCAAGAAGGATATGAAATTGAAGGGCCAGATCAATTATATTCAGATGTTAATATATATGAATCGGATACACTCATTTATTGTTATGGGGATACTATAGGATCTATTTTCATTAATACATATTATGCTATTCTTTCATCTACAGATACTGTGTTTTATCCAGCTAATGATCCAATAACTTATTTATGGTATTTTAATGATCCTGATAATTCTGATGATTTAGTCTATTTACCTGAGTATGATAATCAGAATTTTGTCGAAAATTTACCGGCAGGAACATATGAGATTATAGTAAATAATCAATATGATTGTGGTCCAATATCACATACTGTAATTATAGAAGAGCCAGATCCACTTAATGTTTCTTTAAATATAGGTGAATCTTTTACTTCCCTAGATTGTAATGGTGATAATGATGGTTTGATTGTTTTAAATGTTGAGGGAGGGCTATTAAGCGATGTTGGGTATATTTTTAATTGGTCTGGTATCGATTCTGATGGAAATGCTATTAATTTGTTTGGTCAAGAAAATAATCAGAATTTAGAAAATCTGCCTGCTGGCCAGTATACTTGTCAGGTTTTTTCAAATATACCATCATTTGGATCTTCTACATATCCAGAATTATTTCCTACTTGTGAAGATCAAATTATTGTTTCTATATCTGAACCTGATGAATTATTTGCTTTTGCAGAGCCAATACATCCATTATGTAATGGAGATTTAGGTGGAGTAGATTTAACTGTAATAGGAGGAACTCCTCCATATACATATGAATGGTCTAATGGAGAAATTACAGCTGATTTAGATGGTGTCGGTCCAGGATTATATTTAGTGACTATAACTGATAATAATAATTGTACGCCTGTCTTTGCTAGTGTGGAAATCATTGAGCCAACTGTATTTGAAATTCCTTCTGGTCAACTGATAGATGGAATTACAATAATTCCTTCAAATTGTGGAGCAAATAATGGTGATGAATTTTCTTCTGCTTCTGGTTCAATAGAAATTTATCAAGAAGACTTTTTCTCACAATTTAATGGCGGCACAATGGATTATCAGTGGCCTCCATATTTAGTATATAATCCTTCTCCTGGAGCTCCGGTCACTTGCCTAAATGGTCTAGAAATGGACGGACAAGAAATAGGCGCTGATGTGATTATTTTTGATAATTTACCGGGAGGTAATTATATCCTTTGTGCTATGGATGCAAATGGATGTATGGTATCAGATGATATTGTGGTTGGAATTGTAGAAGGAAACGAAATTATTGTTGATGTTTGTACTGAACCAGCTACCTGTGATGGAAATGGCTCAATATTTATATCCTCTATTTTAAATGGTAGTTCACCATATTATATTACAATTGAAAATGAAGATGGTAGTATTGTGTTATCATCGGATGATGATGGCCTAGGTAATCAATGGTTTGAAGTAGATCTTCTAGCTGATGATGATTCTGATGGTATACCTAATGGTGAAGATCCAGATTTCAATATGATAGAATCTATTAATTGTCCATTTAATAGTTTGTTTTCTAGTTTTACTGACTGGAATAACAACGGCTTGGATGATGTAAGCTATGATATAGATGGTGATGGATTAATTAATGCTGAAGATCCAGATATAGATGGCGATGGGGTAGATGAAGATGGTGATGGTACGTGTGATTTAAATTGTAATTCGGATGATCCATTCCCATATAATTCGAACAATAATGGTAATTTTAGTGAGTCAGATTCAATATTTGATATCAATTATTTTGGTTGGTATAATCAGATTCCAGCAGGTAATTACCAAATTACTATTATTGATTCACAAGGTTGTACTGGATCGGTATTTGAATTTGTGGTTGATTTAGATGTTCCAGAATTTCCTATAGAGTCTATTAATGGAGATTGTTATTATAATACAAACAATTATCAGTCATGTGATGATTTAATTAATAATGGCTCCATTATTATTGATCCCAACACGACAGACTTCATTAGTACACTTTATCCTTATCAAATTTTTGTTGATGATACAGTTTTTGTTATTAATAATGAGGATGATTGGGATTTAGATGGTGATGGAGTAGATCAGTATGTTATACCTAATCTAGAGGCAGGAACTGCTTATTCTCTTTTGATGATTGATGGCAATGGCTGTGGTTATAGTAATAATGGAGAATATTATGAGATAGGTTTTAATTCATACTTAGATGTAGATATTGTTGGTTTCTGTCCTGAATGCCAAGAATCAAATAATGGCGGATTTGCTTACATCTTATCTCCGATTGAAGATGAGGCGGCATCTGGTTTAAATCCTGATTGGGTTCTTACTGAGCAAGGTCCAGCGATGAATAGTGAATTAGATATTATATACACTAATAATAATTATGATTTGCCAGCATGTCTTGGTGATATAGATGGTGATGGGATAAATAACACGGAAGACCTAGATATAGATGGAGATGGTGTTCTTAATAATGAGGATGATGATATGGATGGAGATGGTATCCCTAATACTGAGGATGACGATATAAACTATAATTATAATTTCACAAATATTGTACAAATTCAGGGGGAATTGTCGGATGGCTTCCAGTCAATAGAATATATAGATGAATATTGGTGGAATAATACAATGAGTAATGAGTACTTTGTTGGAGATCAGGAGAAGCTAGAGGGTTATTATCAAGATTATTTAATGCAATTATATGATACAACTACCAATATTGTTTCTGGGTTATCATATGGGACTTATGAAATAACAATTATTGATCATCAAAATGGGTGTCAATTTACTGAAGAGATAGATATATCTAATGAAACATGTGAAGAGCAATTTGGTGAGGAGCAATGGGAGAATTGTTTATTTATTCCATCTGTATTTACTCCGAATTCAGATGAGTTTAATGATCAGTGGGAAATATATAATATTGATCTATATAATCCAACAGGTGTAAAGTTAACTGTATTTAATCGTTGGGGTCAAATTGTATATCAAAATACTGAAAAGAGTTTTGGTGTTTATAATGAAGGTAATTTTTGGGATGGAATAGACCAAAATACAGGTAAGCCAGTTGAAATAGCAACTTATTATTATGTATTGGAGTTAAATAGATATGATGGCAAAGCTCATACAGGGTATGTTGTGGTTAAAAGATAATTAAATGATAAAAAGATATATAACATTATTATTTACTTTTTTGTGTGTATTTTTCTCATATACACAGGTTGATTATGCAACTGAGATTCAACCAATATTTGATTCGAATTGTATTGATTGTCATAGTTCACCAGGTGCTTCTGCTGGTCTTATATTAACTTCATATGAGGATTTAATGGCAGGAGGCAGTGGTGGTTCAGTTATAGTTTTACCAAATTATGAAGATAGCCCATTATATGAAAGAATTACTGGTGTTGGTGGTTATATGCCTCCTTCTTGGTATGGAGATCCTTTAAGCGTGGAAGAAGTTGGATTGATGGCAGATTGGCTTAATGAAGGTGCTAATTTAGGAGGAGAAGATTCTCCTTGGGATGTCGAAGGTACAGATTGTAATATGACTATTGCAATACCTGCAGATTTGCCAATTACCTTTAATGGAGAACCTATTACTGATCCAATATGGATTGGTGTTGAAAATCCAGATGGAGATGTAGTTGGAATGACTTTAGAGCCTTATAATATTGTTGATGCTAATAATATGGCGGTATGGCAAGCTGAAGGCTTGGTTCCTGGAATGACAACAGGGGACCCATTGGTTTTTGTTGTAAATTATAATGGTGAATATGGAACAGCAATTGTTGAATATGATCTGGCTTTTCCAGATAGCACTTGGAGTTGTAATGGTTTGTCAGCAATAATATCTTTAGATGCCATTGGTGAAGAACAGGAGGAAGTTGCTGGTTGTATTGAGATTGGAGCTTGTAATTATAATGAAGATGCAACAGAAGATGATGATTCTTGTATATTCCCTGAGGACTGTGAAACATGCTCAGGAGAGACAGATGGAACTGGAGTAGTAGTAGATAATGATGCTGATGCTGATGGTATTTGTGATGAAGATGAGATAAGTGGTTGTACAGACGGTGGTGTAACAGAAGATGGAGATGGTGTAGAAGCATGTAATTATAATCCTGATGCTACAGATGCAGATGATTCTTGTTTGTATTTTGATGAGTGTGGTGCTTGTGGAGGCGATAATAGCACTTGTTCAGGATGTATGGACCCAACAGCATGTGACTATGATCCAGCTGCAACAATACCTTTAGATTGTGTAGATTATATTTCTTGTGTAGGTTGTATAGATGTTTCTGCATGTGATTATTGTTTTGAGTGCACCACAGATATTTATGGTGATGGTGCTATTGATGGTGATGGTATATCTATTGCTGGAACTATTTTTTCATGTGATTATTCATGTATAGGTTGTGGTGATGATATAGGTGGATTTACCTATTTAGGGGAATACGATGAAAATAATTATTATATATCTGGAGATGCATATTCTTGGGATGATTCAGATCTTATTATTCAAAATTATAGTGGCTTTTATTTAGCAACGTTTACAGATGAAGATGAAGTGGAATTTCTTGGAAATTCTCTTGGTACAGCAGGTTTTAATGATGATGTATGGATCGGTTTGTATCAAAATCTAGGTGCTATTGAGTATTCTGAACCTGATGGAGGTTGGGAATGGATCACAGGAGAGATTTTTGCACCTTTTGCTTGGGGTTTTGATGTTGAACAGGCACCAAATGATGAGGATGGTAGTGAAAATTTTGGTGTTTACTCTGTTTCTAATGGAGGGTGGTTAGATGTAGATGGTGGTGATTATTTCTTTATTATGGAGTGTGGTGCTTTGTTTGTTTCAGAAGGTTGTACAGATGGAACAGAAGATGATGGTACCCCAATTGCATGTAATTATAATCCAAATGCAGAAGAGGATGATGGTTCTTGTTTATATGTTGATGGTATTTGTGAAACATGTGAAGGAGGTGTTATTATTGATAATGATATTGATGGTGATGGTATTTGTGACAGTGAAGAGATTCTTGGTTGTACCGATGAGTTAGCATGTAATTATAACGAGCTGGCAACAGAAGGTGATGATTGTATATATATAAATGAAGCTGATTTATGTAGTGTTTGTTCCGGAGAGACAGATGGTAGTGGCACTATTATAGATGGTGATATTGATGGTGATGGTATTTGTAATGAAGCTGATCCATGTCCTGAAGACAATCCTAATGATGCAAATGGTAATGGCGTTTTTGATTGTGATGAGTTTGCTGCTTGTACTGATCCGGTAGCATGTAATTATGATCCTGATGCAAATGTAGATGATGGTTCTTGTACTTATCCTGGTTGTACAGATTTAGAGGCTTGTAATTTTGATCCAGATGCTGGGTGTTTGTTAGAAACAGATTGTATATATGGTGGTTGTACAAATCCAGCTTCATGTAATTACGATCCAGATGCGCCATGTGATGATGGTAGTTGTACGTCTTTAGCTGAAGATAGTTCATGTGTTATTTGTACAGATCCAGAAGCTATTTGTAACTATATAGATCCAGAATCTTTTATTGGATATTACATAGAAAATAATGCAACTTGTAATTATGATTTTTGTTGTGATGATCCGACTGCAACGAATTATAATCCTGAGTGTGAATGTCCTGATCCAGATGCATGTTTTATTATGCCTGATGAATGTAATTTTGGTTGTGATGGTGTAGATTTTTATCCAATTGAGGTGGCAGCTGTATCTTATGGTAATTATGATGTTAGTTGTTTTGGTGCTTCTGATGGAGCAATAGATATTGATTTTGATATTATGAACGCTTTCATGAGTGGAGCAGGTCCGTATGAGGTGTTAGTGTATCAATTAAATGTCATAGGAGGAGAAGTGGATATTGATGGAGATGGATTTCAAGATACTTATATTGGTACGATCACACCAGAAACGGGTCCACTTGGAATAATGTATGATGGTACAAGTATTACGGCAGGAGAGTATTTCATGATAGCATATGACACTAATGGATGTTGTAGTTCTCTAGAATTTGCAAAAACAGAGCCTGAGGAGAATACTTTATCGATTGGTGATATAGACCCTATATTATGTCCTGGTGGCACTACCAATATAGATTTTACAATAGAGGGAGATATCGGTCAGTTTGATGTTTTTCTAAATAGTGTAATTTATGAACAAAGTGTGCAAGGTGGGACAATTACAGTTGAGTCTACCGATGCTGATGGAGATGGTATCCCAGATGATTTTACTTGGTTAGATCCAGATTTTTGGCCAGGGGGAGAAGCTTTTTATCCCGATGAATATGAAGATATTATGAATGAATGTGATGGCATCACAAACACAATATTTGTTAATATAGAAGGTGCCCCTGGTATAGATAATGGAGATTTGATAGGTGCTTTTTATACAACAGCAGAAGGTACTCTGCAGTGTTTTGCGTATAACGAGTATTCAGCTAGTTTTGATGGTAGTAGTTTCTTTACCATACAAATTTGTGAGGGAGATGATAATGGCTTTTATGATGGAGAAGAGGTTGTGTTCTTAGTTTATGATGTTAGTGGTGATGCTATTTATGAAATTGATGTTCAATATGTTTATAATAATGCATCAGGAGATTTTACTGACACTTTTACAACAGATTTAGATACTTATAGTGGGATCTATATAGATTCTCTTTGGGTCATTGGAGAATCAGGATTTGTTCCTGATTTTAGTCTATTTGATGTAGGTGCTGGTTCTTATAATATTCAAGTTCTTTCTACTTTTGGTGAGAATTGTATTATTGCAGATACTACTATTAATTTAATTGATCCTGATCCGATATTTTTAGATGTTGTTGTGGGAGGGTCTGTATGTAATTATTTAGAAGGTGATGATATTGTATCAACTCCAGAAGGTTATATTGAATTAGATAATGTTATTGGCGGAACAGCTCCCTATAGTTATTCTTGGGCTTTAGATGGAGTTGAAATTGTTAATGAGATAGTTGGTGGTGTTACGACACTTGAAGACTTTGATGGAGATGGTGATTTAGATGATCTAGATTTTGTAACTGCTGGGTTATATACATTGACTATCACTGATTTTAATGCGTGTGATACTGTTATTGATGTTTTAATTGAAGGCTCTGATATTGGATTAGGTGATATTGATTTTGACTATAATACAATAGCTTGTCTTGGAGGAAATACAGATATTACTGTTAGTTTTGAAACATTGCCCTCTGAAACATATACATTTTCTTGGCAAAATTCATCTGGAGAGATATTGGTTTTTATAGATAATTTTACAGGCTCAGTCTTTTTAGAAGACTATGGCGAAGGTATTTATACTGCTATTATTACTGATTCTTCCGGATGTTCTATTTCAGAATCAGAATCTTTGGATATTAATCCAGATGGTCAAATCTTAATTAATTATCCCTCTGTAGATCTTGATTGTGGAAGTGATGAAGCTTTTGTTGATTTTGCCAATTGTGATGGTGAATTGTGTATTTTAAGTGGCAATGATCCATTTTCATATACTTGGTATATGTTGGTTGATGCAAATGGTGACGGTGATATTGATATTGAGGATCCATTGGAGTATATAGATATGGGTTATCCTTCTAATGCTACATCAGTGACATTAGGATTTGGTTCATACTCTTTTTATGTAACGGATGATAGTGGATGTACAGGATATTTCCCATTTGAACTTTCTGCCCCAGTGCCTCCTGTTTTTGAGGCAATTGTAGATTCAATAGAGTGTGATGGTGATTTTGCTTCTATTTCTTTGGAATTGGTGGAGGGTAATCCGGGAATTTATAATTTCACTTTTCAGGACAGCACTCAGGTCGTTAATATTGGAGCTTCTAGTTTAGAATTTTTGATCGATGAAGACACAAATATGTTTAATTCATTATTTCAAACAGATGGTAATCAAACATTAGGCTTTGAAGACCCCTCTATTTTTTCTATTGGTGATACAATTGGTGTTTTTTATTATGGAGAAAATGGACTTACTTGTGGAGGGTCTCAAATTTATAACGGTGAAGCCGTTTTTTCTGTTGCTGCTTGGGGTTCTGAATCGGGATTAAATAATGGTTTTGAAGCAGGTGAAGAAATACAGTTTTTTGTAGGTACAGATGCGGGTATATATCATATTAATATTATTGAGTCTGATCCGGATCCTGAATATATTTCTCCAGATTTTTATCAAACTAATGGTATATCTATTATAACTGTCGCTGAACTAGGTGATGAATTTGTTGAAGGTCCTAGTTTTACTACAGGGCCAATTACGAGTGGTTTTTATTCGATTACTGTTGTAGATGGCAATGAATGTTCACAAACGATTAATGAAGTTATTCCTGGAATTCCATCTTATTATTACAATACATTTATTACTAATCCATCTTGTGATGGGTCTTCTGGGCAAATAGTTTTTGATATTTTTGGTGGCACGCCTGAAGTTGGCGGTTATAGTATTTCTTGGACAGGTCCTGATGGTGAGGTTACTGAAGAAACTGGTTCTTCTCTGATCTTATCAGATCTATTAGTTGGAGAATATAGTATTGATGTTATAGATGCTAATGGCTGTGCTTTAGAGTTTGATACAATTTTAGAAATTATAACTTCTGTGCCAGATATTCAAGTTTTTGATGAGGTATGTGAAGATGATGGTATTATAGAGATATGTGTAGACTGGCCTGGAGAAATTTCTTTTTCTTATCAAAATGATGATATTAATGAAATTCAATTAGCATTTAATGATATTGGAATTTTCTGTTATGAATTTACTGATGTGCCTGCTGGTGATCTTAATTTTGTAGAAGGCATTTCTTATGATGTATCTATATCAGCTTCAGGAGGTGCATGCTCTTATGATACGACTGTTTTTGTAAATGCATCTGATGATGTATATTCTGTCCATGAGGTGGAGGATGCTTATTGCCCAACTGGAACAGGAAGTATCTCTATTGTAGATTATGGTGGAGGTAATCCACCTTATGTTTGGAATTATAATGGATTAAATGCTTTTGCTAATTCTGTGGGTTCTCATGAATATAGTATTACAGATGCAGATGGATGTGAAACAGTCTACACTTATGAAATTTTGAATGAGACTGGAATTGATTCGGGTTTAGAGGCTACTGATTATGCTTGTTTTGGTGATAATAGTGGCTCTTTATTTTTTGATATTAGTGGGGCGAGCGGTGGTCCATACACATATTCTTTGTCTGGCCCTAACTCACTGATAGACACAATATTAATAGATGGTCTATATATTAATACTGGATATACTAATACTGTAAATGGATTATCCGAAGGATTATATACTTTATCTATCCAAGATATTAATTCCGATTGCGAGTTAGTGGAATCTATACAAATTAATTCTCTGACTCCAGAAATTTTATTTGATGTTATTTCTGATGGAAGTGTTCCTGCTGTATTTGAGTTAGATTTTATTCAAGAGGTGTCATGTCCTGATTCGGAAGCTTCTGTTTTTGTTAATATATCAGATGAAGATAATTCTAATTTCGATTATTATTGGTATCAGTTGACAGGTGACGAGCAAGATATAGATAATGATGGAATCTTAGACTCAGATGACTTTAGTATAGATAATGGAGTATTCATTGCAAGCGGTGATGGTCTTGATGAGGTTCTATTATATCCTTCTTTTTATTATGTATATGTTGAGAATTCTTTAGGGTGTATATCCGATACTGTTTTGTTTCAGGTGCATAGTCCTGATCCTTTCCAGATTACTGTAAATGATATTATGCTTGATTGTTATGGTGATATAACTTCTGTTAATCCTATTGTGATTGGCGGAAGTGACTGGGATATAGATAATGATGAACAGCCAAATGAATATGATGAATTTGGGGAGTGGATCGATGATGATATAGATGGTGATGGTATTGATATAGATAATGATGGTGATTGTGATATTAGTTGTAATGATGTTGGGGAAGGGGATATGTATGATTCAGATATAGATAACGATGGTATTCTAAATGATGGTCCTGATGGTATTCCTGGTACTGCGGATGATGATGTTTATATAGGAGGAACCAACTTTAATGGTATTTCAACAGATCCTGATATAGAGTTTGATGGAGAACTGCATTTTGAAAGTGTTGATAATCCAGGTGTAGAGGTAGATGAAAATTCTTTGTCAGCAGGAACATATATAGTTTATTCGATGGATACTAATGGCTGTGAGAGTAATGAAGAGTTATTTGTTATTTCAGAGCCAGATCCATTGAGTATTTCTTTGCAGTATAGTTATAACGGTATTGAGCCTTTGGTTACTATAGAGAATACGCCTATTGAAATTTTGTGTCATGATGATTTTGTTCATATTGTTGCTAATCCAATTGGAGGTACATTTGTTGATATTGAATCATATAATATTGTTTGTGTAGATGATAGTGGTATTGAGTATGATTTGACAGGTACTCCGCCACAAATGTTCTATTCAGGTACTTATTATGTTTATTTTTCTGATTTAATGGGATGTGAGAGTGATACGACTGTGTTTATAATTCAAGACGCTCCCAATGAACTATTGTTAGATGCTGAGGGTGTTGTTCAGTATAATGAATTTCATATTTCTTGTAATGGATATAATGATGGTAGGATAGATTTCTCTATCCCTTTAATAGACGGAGAGGAGTCAGGTGGAGGGCCATATGATGTTTTTCTGTTTTATGAAAACTCTACAGATCCTCTACAAATTGCTTTAGATGTCCCTTCAGATGAATTGCAGTCTTTTGATGATTTATTTGCTGGCGTTTATACGATTGAGGTTGTTGATGCTAATGGTTGTCTATTTTTTAGTAGTATTATTGAGTTAATTGAACCAGATATATTTGAGATAGGGTTTGAGATTGCTCCCCCAGAGTATTATATAATTAATGCATCTTGTGATGAAGAGTCTGATGGGATGGTGATTATAAGAACATCAGGAGGTAATCCATATTTAACTTATACTTATAATAATAATGATTCGATCCATACAACTTTAAATACAACGGTTGTTATTTATGAAAGTGTATATAATTTGGGTTATGATGAATTTGAAGAATATGGCTCATTGGCTCAGCATACTGGGAGTATTTTTGATGAAATTATACTAACAGAGTCAGATATTTTAATACAGGGGCTTCCGGCTAATCAATATGTTACTGTACAAATACTAAATGATGAATATGGCTGTATTGATGGCCCAATTAATCTTCCGCCTATTTTTGTAGGTTCAGATGATGAGAACTGTATATTTATTCCATCTGTATTTACTCCAAATAATGATGGATTTAATGACATATGGGAAATGCATAATATTGATTTATATCCTGAAGCAACCATTACAGTATTTAATAGATGGGGACAGATTGTTTTTGAAAGAAAACGAGATGATCCGATGTATTTTGGTAATGAATGGGATGGGTTTTTGGATGATAATAATCAAGAAATAGCTACCTATTATTATATTGTTAATTTAAATGCAAATAAAGAAAATTACACTGAATTTACTGGTAGTGTTACAATTAAAAGATAAGATATGACTAAATTAAAAATCACAATACTATTGTCGCTATTTTTCATTTTAGCGAATATAAGGGCTCAGCAATTCCCTGTTTATACTCAATATTTATTCAATGATTATTTGATGAATCCAGCAGTTGCCGGAACCATTGACCAAACTCCTATTAAATTAAGCTATAGGAATCAGTGGATTGGTTTTACTGATATGCAGGGGAATAGTGTTGCGCCCAAAACAGTTGCATTTAGTGCGCATACTCCTCTCAGTGATCAAATGGGAGTTGGTGGTTATGTTTATAATGATGTAACGGGTCCTATTAGTCATAGTGTTGCTCAATTCAGTTATAGTTGGAGAACAACTTTGTCACCACCTGAATGTTTTTGGGAAAGAAAAAAGTTTATGTCTTTAGCATATGGAACTCGCTTGTTGCAATTTTCCTATGATGACACGCAGACAACGAGTTGGACGGAGTATTTTGGGAACCCAAATGGTGCAGATCCAATATTGCCAAATGTGGTGGAAACAGATTTCTTGGTTAGTCATAGTGTAGGTGCATATTTTTATACTGAATATGTTTATGCTGGTTTTTCTGCGCAAAATTTATATGCTAGACCATTGAAAATTTTAGCTCGTTTGGATAAGGGTTATGAGAACATGCTGACTCCAGAATATAATTGTATGGCTGCTGCATATATCCCAGTTTCAGCAGATAAGTCTTTAGCAATTGAGCCGTCATTTTTAACAAAAACAACTAGTTGGTCAGAGACTCAAATTGATTTAGGATTTCGGTTTATTTATTTAAACAGTATTTATGCTGGAATGGTGTATAGGTCTGCAGAAACTGCCACTGGATTTTTGTTGGGTTTTGAAACTGGGGATATGTTTTTTGGTTATAGCTATGATACTGCTGTTGAGGGAATTAATGGCTATAGCTCTGGTACACATGAGTTAGCTATTGGTGTTAACTTGGGGATTTTGTCAAACTTTAAAAATGTAAGGCTGAAAAGTAGATTTAAAAATAGACGAATGTTATTAAATCCTTTTAGAAAGAAGGAGGCGGAAAATAGGAGAGGGTCTGGAGCTTAATTAGTTAAGTATGAATAAGAAATATATAAATAATCTTAATAATGAAGAAAAAGCCATTATGATGAATGCTGAGACAGAGTCTCCTTTTAGTGGTGAGTATAATGATTTCTTTGTGGAAGGTATTTATGTGTGTAAGGCTTGTAATGTTCAGCTGTTTGAATCATCTTCAAAATTTAACTCTGGCTGTGGTTGGCCTTCTTTTGATGATGCAATAGAGGGCACTGTGTTTACTAGAAGGGATGCTAGTTTAGGTCGGATTAGGCTAGAGATACTTTGTGTTAATTGCGAGGGTCATTTGGGGCATGTTTTTGAGGGAGAACAGTATACTAGTAAAAATACGCGTTATTGTGTAAATAGTTTAAGTTTAAAATTTATACCAAAATCATGATGAAAAAAATAATTTATTTATTGATTCTGATATCAATAAACACTCTTTTTTCTCAGGAGTTATTTATTCAGGATTCTGATAAAATTAAAGGGAGTAAAAGGGTGATGGGGAAGGAGTATACAACAGTATATGATAATACAAATCACAGGTATCGATATTTTGATGAGTCAGGTAAAGAAATCTTTTTAATAAAATCTTTTAATGAGGAGAATGAGGAGGTCAATTTGTCTATTGAAAAAAACCCACTCACTGAATCAGTTGAAATTATTATTAATAATAATCCTATAGCCTTTGTTGTAAATTCAATTATATATGATTTAAATATGCTTGAAATTGGTAGGCTTTTCGGAGGAAGGTATTCACAAAAAAATATCAACGATTTTTGGGAAGGAATAGATTATAGTAGAGGTAATATATCTATATATGATTATACGGGTGTTTATAAGATTGGAAGTTTACATTATAGGCCATTTATTGACCATTATGCTATTCTTGGTATCGAGAAATTAGAAAATATAGATAAAATGGGGCCAAGGGTTCTAAAAAGA
Organism: Flavobacteriales bacterium; assembly: GCA_002722215.1. Taxonomy (GTDB): domain Bacteria; phylum Bacteroidota; class Bacteroidia; order Flavobacteriales; family TMED113; genus SP256. The sequence continues at coordinate 23,705 of PBKX01000009.1, forward strand.
AAGGTGAGAGATCTTGAAAGGTTATATAAAAAATTAATGAGAACATATAATGTTAAAAGAAATCCAGATGATGAGGATATTAAAACTAAGGCTGATGAAATTACAAATTCTTATTGGTCTATTATGTCAGATCTTGGTGTTGATGGCAAAAAGCAAAAGAAAATTTTAGGAATTCTTCCTCAAGAGTATCTAGATGAAGAAAGGCGATCTAACTGGAGCAATAATGAAGGCTATGTTCCTTATAGTAAAAGAAAGGTTGAGGGTCATCAGCCTGATTCTAAAATTCAAAAAGATGAATTGTATTATTCTAATGAATAATTATTTAATAATCTCGTAGTTGATTATTACTTGTTTCCTTTGTTTTGATGGAAGCCGAAATTGAATAGTTATTTTTTTATTTGTAGTTACTCTGATTTTTCTGTTAGATGTTTTTTGGTACTTAAGTTTTTTTACAATTCTTATTGCTTCTTTGTCACATCCGTTATTAATTCCCCTGACAATATGTGCTTCAAATACTTTTCCAAGAGAATTAACTTTAAATTTAACTCGCACATCTCCTTCTATTTTTTGTTTTAATGCTTCTTCTGGGTACTTTAAGTTGCTCTTAATAAATTCTTGTAGTGCTTTTTTCCCCCCTGGATAATGTGCTTTTTTTATAAAGTTTTTTTCTTCCATAACCCGTAAAATGACATTATGTCATTATTTTTTCAAAAAAAGAGACATATAGTCAGTTATTTTGCTGTGGCATAGTATATGCTGTATAAATAGTGTATTAACTTTAAAACTATAAAAAATGTTTGAAATAATTAAAAACAACAGAGGATTAAATAATATTGATTCATTATTTGATAATTTTTTTAATGACAGTTTCTTAAATCATAGTATTAATTCTTTAGATTATTATCTTTCTGAAGATGATAAAAAATATTTTATTGAATTTGCATTACCAGGTATAGATAAGAAAGAAATTAACCTGAATATAAATGGAAGTTATCTTTACTTAAGTTATGAGGCTAAGGTTGATTCTGTTNATTCTTTTGGGAGCAAATCTTTTANCAGAAGAATCAAGCTTCCNAATAATATAAATAGAGAAACTATTAAAGCTTCTTTGAANAATGGTGTTTTAANAATTGATTTGGAGAAGGATGTTAGCGAAATAGAGAGTNAGAAAATTGAAATAAAATAAATTTANATGAACAAACAATTANAAAATTTAACAATAGAACAATCTAATTTAATTNTATTAAAAGCACTATGTATCCTAGAGGATAAGAAGTATTCTCAATTGGCCAACTGGCCTTTTGAGGATATTTCTTTAGATGATATTTTTAATCANATAAAAAATATTTATAGTAGTCTTGAGCTCAAAGATAATTTTGTTCAATTTTGTTTGAATCATATAGAGAAAAAAAAGCAATACTCTGTAATCGAAGGTATAATCAACTTGACTAATTTATTTGAGGAACTCGAGAGATATGAGGATTGTATTGTATTAAAAAACATAAAGGATACTATTTTACTTGATTTACAAAGAGTGATATAGTAAATATAATAGTTTCTAAACATGCTTTTTTTATATTTATATCGTATATGCATGTGAAAATTGAGCAATCTTGGAAAGAGAAATTAGATAAGGAGTTTCATAAGCCTTATTTTCATAATTTAGTTGATTTTATCACTACAGAGTTCTCGGAAGATCGCATTTTTCCAAAGGGACCATTAATATTTAACGCTTTCAATCAGTGTGGGTTTTATGATGTAAAAGTTGTGATTTTGGGTCAAGATCCGTATCATGGCGATGGTCAAGCCCATGGTCTCTCTTTTAGTGTTCCAGATGGTGTTAAAAAACCACCTTCTCTTCAAAATATTTTTAAAGAAATAGAATATGACTTAAGTATTCCACCTCCTGATTCAGGTAATTTATTAAGATGGGCGAAACAGGGTGTTTTGTTGTTAAATTCTATTTTAACTGTTAAGAGAGGTAGGCCTGGCTCTCATCAAATGAAAGGTTGGGAAGTGTTTACAGACGCTGTAATTGAACTTATATCAAAAGAGAGGGAAAATATCGTCTTTATGCTTTGGGGAGCTTATGCGTATAAAAAAGGGCTTAAAATTGACAAAAAAAAACACTTAGTTATAGAAAGTGCTCACCCTTCTCCATTTTCTGCTCATAAGGGTTTTTTTAGATCGAAGCCATTTAGTAAGTGTAATAATTATTTAGCATTGCATAAAAAAGATAAAGTGGATTGGTAATTTATATTTCAGTTGTTTATATTTAGTATTAAATTAAGTATCAAATAAACATTTATTATGAAATTATTAAAACTACCTGTGTTGTGTTGTTTTTTTCTTTTTGCTTGTTCTGAATCAGAATTAACACCCATGGAAGCTGCTCAACAAGCGTGTGAGTGTATTAAGTTAAGTAAAGATAGCTCAGCAGAAGGTCTCGAGGCAGTAAAAGATTGCAATACTAAAACAACTGAAATGATGAATCAGTATAGAGATGATCCTGAATGGATGAAAAAGTGGAGAGAAGAGTTATTGAGAGTAATGAAAGAATGTGTAAGCGAATAAAACTGCTAATTATTTTAAAGAGTACTTTTTTTCAACACTTCCATCATTGTAAATGTAAAATAGGATAGCTTTTTTATTATTACTTTTTACATCTCTACCAATTACATCAGTAATTTTAATAATTTGTTTATTTCTATCTGATATAGTTAATACTGATTTTGCAATACTAATTCCATTTATAACATATCTGCTTGATCCTTCTTCCCAAGAGTTTATATTAATATCTTTCATTATCTCTTGATCTCTCTCCCATAATTTTAATACGCAATCTTCATTAATAGATAATCCATCTTTTTCTCTAGTTAGTTCATCGTCGCCCCAAACTGTAATGACTGTTCCCTCTTTTCTATATTTTGACTGACCGGCAATTAATCCATTATTGTCATATATAATTATGATATCACCTTCACTAGGCTGATCGACCCAAGCTTTTTCAGGGATTCCTATCGTCATATTATTCCCTGTTTGTATCGGCTGGTCAAATCTAGAATAATAATCTATAGGGTTACCATTATAACCATATCTACCATTGCTATTAGCAGGATAAGAAAATATAGTTTCTGTCTCGGTTTTAATCTGATATCCTTTTCCAGGGCTCATTGTTTCGATATTGTTTGTATTAAAGAAAGGCCAATAAACATTCCCTTGTTCATCTTTAGCAATGATAAGATTGTCATATTGTGTTAGAGGGGCAAGCATGTCTTCAATTAAATAACTTTCTTGATGTAGATAGCCAAGATATGACCATCCCTCTGGAATCGAGATAGGGTAGCTGTAATCTAATAAGTATCCATCAATATTCAACAAAGAAGATTCATGTGTTTTAATTAGATATCCTTTGCCATTCACTAAATCACCTATATTATTTAAACTGAATTCTGGCCAATAAATATCTCCATTTTCGTCTTTGACAATTATTACATTCCCATTATTGACTTGTTCTTCCATTACAGACGAAATATCTGGTTCTATAGGGCACAAATATGTTGAAAAGAAAGACCATCCATATGCTAAATTGATGATTTGTGTGTCTGTTAATTCAATATTTTCACAATTACTACAATCATTAGGGTATATACACGATTCATCATCTGTCGTTGCGTTAGGATTAAAATTACATGCAGTTACATCTATACATCCTAATTGTTCATCGCAATCCTGTTCTAAGCACACTATTTCTCCATCCCAACATATAAATTGAGGACCATCTCCGTTACAATTGCCGCATTCATCTAATACTGAATCACCGCCCCAAATACCTGAACAATCTTGAAAGCAATCATTGGTTGGGTCACTATCACAATTATCACAGTTATCTAATACTGAATCACCACCGCATATGCCATTACAGTCTAATATATTACCAGTGCAATCACAACTATCATCTGAAATGTACCAGCATGATCCATCATCTTCATTAGCTTCAGTATTATAGTTACATGCTGTTTCATCTGTGCAGCCACAAATACTGAATGTTATATTGATGTCATCTGATCCATAACAGGTGCTTGTTTGGCACATTTGTTCTGATGTATCTAGACTATATGTAGCTCCACTAATAGTTCCATTATTGCCATTCACTGATAAGTCAAGTACTTGTCCTTCATTTGGTCCTTCTTCAAAATTCCAATACCCCAATAAACCTTCTTCATCTCCAACTAGAGGACAATCGATAGATTGTATGATTTGTTCTTGACTTAATGCTATATCCCAAATTGATATTTCATCCAAATTTCCATCTAAGTGCTGGTAGGCTCCAGAGTTAAAATTGTCATCTATATTTGTTCCAAATTGAATAGGTAAATCATTAATAGTATTTAATGATAAACTAATTGAATAATCGAAATCAGTCACAAATAATTCATTGCCATCTTGATATAAAATAGCTTCATTTATATCAGCTCCTTGAGGAATTACTAGTGCGTAATGGTGATAATTAGTGTCTAATATAGTATTTCCAAAAGAAGCCCAATTTCCATATGTGTTAATAGATAGCCCTCCATCATACACAAGAATCTCAAATAATTGTGTATTTGCTTCTAAGCCATACGCAAGAACACAGCCTGTATTATTTGCTAAATTCTCAATACTATTCAGCTTCATATAAAACTGAAATGTTCTTTCTGAATTTCCATCAGGGGCATCAAGAGTAGTTTGTACAAGATCATCATCGCCATCAATTCCATTAAAACTCATTGCATAGTTATTGTTATTTTGATTATTTCCAACATCAACAGCATATGTTCCGGAATCGTTTACGGTGATAGTTTGAGATGTTTCACCTGTAGACCATTCATATGAACCATATCCTTCACCAGCATCTAACGTTATAAATTCTTCACACGTTGTAATATCTTCACCTAAATCAATAGGGGAGATGTATTCGCATGATCCATCATCTTCATTGGCTGCAGGGTTATAATTGCATGCTGTTTCATCTGTGCATCCACATATGTTGAATGTGATATTAATTTCATCGAAGGAATTACATAGTAAACTTTGCCTAGATAACCCCATCCAAAAACCACTACATGCATTTCCACATCCTTGATATCCTCCATCTATGTTGGCAACAAATTCATTTTCAGGAATACTTGTTATAGTTACTAAATGACCACCCAAATTTGAACAAGTCATTTGTGCATCAGACCAACTGGCCGTATAATCAGATAAATAATAATAATTATCTAGTTGAGTAACAGCATATTCTAGCTCTGAATTATATGAGGTCATATAACTCTCATCTACAAATATAAATCCAGGTATTTCATCCCCCATATTTATATCAGTAGGAAGATTATTTACTTCAAATTCAAGTACAAAATATTTTGAATCACTACAATCCGCAATACAAAAACCATCTGAAGCAAACATTTCAACACAAAATTCATCTTCATTAGGTTGATATTGAGTGAAATATAATATTGGTGTATCTTCTCCTGTAACCCATTCCCAATCAGATAATGTATTGCAATTTTGCTCTGGAACATCACCAATGTATTCTACATCACCACTAATTTCCCCGCTATTATCATTAATTGATAGGTCCATTACTTCTCCTTGTTCAGGCCCTTCTTCAAAATTCCAATAACCAAT
>PBKX01000010.1 GCA_002722215.1 Flavobacteriales bacterium
TTTAAGAACTAAAGTTTCATAATTTTCAAGGTCCTGTGCTTCTAGTGCATCCATTCTCCAAATAAATGCTCTATACATTATACAAAATGTATACCCCCAAGCACCACACAACAATCCTATGCCTTTTTTTAATCTTAAGTTTGTAATTCCTGCAAATAATAATAAGAATACACTTATATAATCTGCTGTTAGATTAAGGCTAGATTGGTCATATGAAATGTGATACCAAGTTTCATAAATAAAATAGATAAGACCCAAAACTATTGCTAGCCAACTTAAAAAGTTATTCATATCCTTATAATAATAAAAATAGCTGATTAAATTAGGGTTTTAAATTCGATATCTCAATAATTGATAATAGAATTTTGTTCATGCATCAAACTTACTTAATAATTTTATAAAAAAGTTTGAAATTAGGACCGAGAGGTCCACAAGCTTTTTTCAATAAAATGACTCAATATCATCTATTTGATACCCTATTTCAGGAAATATGATACTTATTCCACTATTGTCTTTCCATTCCCATATCTCTGATATTTTTCCATCATCAAAATTAATAGTTTGGTATCCAGAAAAATTTACTTCTCTTTTTTCAGCATTGATTTTTGCTCCATAATATAATCTTACACTACCATCGATATCAAAAGTTTTTTCATTTAAACCAGGCAAATAAATTGAGTGGCCGATATTAATGGCTATATTTTTGTTTTTCAATGCTTTAAGGTGAGAGATGTATTCTTTTTTTGAAATTTGTATTCCTTTTTTATGACCGGCAGGATAACTATGGAACACAAAGTTTGCTGTATAATACTTAGAAATATTTAATTTTTTTGATCATGATTGATGAAGTATTCATTTATTTCAGAGATCATTTTTTTATATGTGTCTACATTAATATGATAGTCGTTCTCTTTGTTATTGCAAGAGATTAATATATTAAAAAGTATAAAGAATAATATTTTTTTCATGTGGTGCATTCAAATTATTTTTTTATCTTAAAAATAACAATTTCATAAATTCAATTGAGTTGTATTATAATTATCTTTATGGAAATTAAAAAATAAATTAACATGAGAGTATTTATTCTAATCATGATGCCATTCATTTTGTTTTCTCAAAATGAAATTGATAAGATAGATGGATTGCCAAATGACGTAAAATGGATTACTGAATCAAGAGAGTATGAAAGTTTGTGTATACAAATTTATAAAACAGCCATCAAGGAAATTCGCAAACAGGCTGTAAGAAATAATAATCCCGTTATTGTAATGGATTTAGATGAAACAGTTTTAGATAATTCAAATTATCAAATTGAATTATTTTTGAATAATGCGAGTTATAATTCGGTTAGTTGGAATAAATGGGTTAAGAAAGAACTAGCCAATTTAGTTCCTGGCGCAAAAGAATTTATTTTAGAATATAAAAAAAATCCAAATGCTCGTATTATATATATAAGTAATCGAGATCATAAAACATTAAATGCTACAAAAAGCAACTTGAATAAGTTGGGGATCTCTTTACACAATGATGTGTTTCTATTAAGAAAAAATAAAAATGACAGCAAGGTGATTCGTAGACAAGAAGTGTTAGAAGGTAGTGGCAGAATGAAAGACTATGGTCCTCAAAAAATTGTCGCATATTTTGGTGATGCCATTGGAGATTTCCCAGATAATGGTTCATATAGGTTTGGAAGAAATAAATTTATTTTTCCCAATCCAATGTATGGTGAATGGGAAAAATAGATATCTTTAAATTATTATAGCTTTTTCTCAATGTCAGAAACTTTAAATTTAACTTCGCTTCACTGTATATTTTATATCTATCACACTTTTGCTTTTAGATCAGATAATAAATTGACTCTAGAAGAGAAAAAAACTATTGCTAGCTTTATGTACCGTTGGGTAGGGAAAGATCAGGAAAAAACAACTAAAATTATAAATGAAACAATACATTGGTCGAAAGTACATATACAAACCCCTACTGATCAAATTGGGGCTATGATATCTATGGTTGAATTTTTAAAGAAACAAACTGATTTTAGTATTGATCGTAGGGAATATTTGTTAATGGACATCCGAAATATCGCTAGATCAGATGGGCAGTTTCTCGATCAGCAAAAAAAATGGCATGATATGTTAGCAAATATTCTAGAATTAGAAATTCGAATTTCTAAAGCTAGTCATGATGATATTGATGGTGCGGTCAAAAAAGTTGAAAGAAGGAAGATAGGTTTTAGAAGGTAATGCTATAAATCATTCTTAACAAACCTTTCAATAGTTTCATATTCCCAAAAGAAACCAGTGCTTTTCATTTTTTTAACACATAGTTTTATGTTATTTAATATTAGTTCTTTTTTCTTGGGGATGAATAATTTTAATAGAATCTCTGGGACATGTAATAGAATACTGTTTGGGTATTTAATTAATTTAATTTTTTTAATAAAATCTTGATGTGATATTTTTTCAGGACTAGCAACATTAAATACACCTTGAATATTTTTATTCTCAATAATAAACACTATAAACCTAGACATATCTTTAATATGTATCCATGGAAATTGTTGTTGACCAGATCCAAAAATTAATCCTAAACCAATGTTAAATCCGATGTTTGTTTTTTGAATAATCTCAGCATTCTTATTAATTATTAATGAGGATCGCAATATACAAACTCGTGTTCCAGTTTTTTTAAAATTATCAGCCATCTTTTCCCAGTCAACACATAGTTTAGATAGCCAGTCATCATGAGGCTTGTCATTTTCCGTTTTCAGTCCATTTTGCTTAAAGCCATAATAGCCCATAGCTGATATACTAATAAAAGTTTTTGGGTTAATCCTCATTTTTATACATCTGTTGTATAGTAATAGACTAGTTTTGACTCTACTATCATACATTAATTTTTTATTTTTTGCGTTCCATTTATTGGATATGCTAAATCCCGAAATATGTATGATGTGATGTGTATTAGCTAGTGCTTGTGGATTAATATAATTAGTGCTAATGTCCCAGTAAAATATATTGTCTTTACAAGCACTTTTTTGTGTTGTTAAGTATTTGATGCGATATTTAGAATGGTCAATTGTCGTAGATAGCTGTTTCGCTAAAGAGCCGTTATAACCTGTAATTAATATCTCTTCTTTCACGTAAATTGTTAATGGATAATAATTTTATTAGTGTATACTAAACTAGGTGACAATAAACGAACTCCATATATGCCAGCTTGATAATTCTCTAATTTGATATTATTTAAATTATCTAATCTAGATTCGATTATTTTTTTACCATTCATATCAAATAATTCTAGTGTATATTCTATTTGGTCATTACTTAAATTAATTATCAAATTATTATTGAAATCAGTATATATTTTAGGTTTAGTATTTAATTCACTCATTGAAAAGTTACAATTATCTGTTACTGTAATTTCAATCAAGTCTGAATCATCTGGACATCCATTCATATATGAATTGAATACATATACTCCTTCACTTTTAAACGTTAATGTTATTTGGCTCCATCCAACAAATTCTGGTGAGTCCGAAATATTTATGCACCAGTCTCCACTACAATCTCCAAATTCATTATAACCTATTATAATATCATTCCCACTCCAACTAAATTCGGAAGTGGTAGTGCCTATCCAGAGATTTAATATTCCTGCACAGTTTAAATCACCTTCTATTATGTTAAGTTCCATGTTATATGTTTCAGGTGCAGGCGTAAAAGTTGGACCTGTAATATCATAATCAGACACTATAAGTAATTCTTCAAAATTATTATTATTCACTTCAAAATATAATGTGTCTACACAAATTGTATCAGTAATTATTACGGAGTAAGATCCAGAAGATAAATTATAAATGTCTTGTGTAGTTTCACCTGTGTTCCATAAATAATTTTGGATAATACTATCATTTTCTGTAACTGTAAGATCTATAAAGCCATTGCCATTACCATTACATTCATGTTGGATATAAGTGCTGTCAATCATAGTTGCATCTGGCACAATAATATTCTCTTGCAATTGGCATCCATCAGGATGAATAATGGTAGCTGTATATGTGCCAGCCCCAATATTAAATAAATATTTATATGTCTCTGCAGCAGTACTACCATCTCCTTGTGCAATGGTATCTCCATTGAATTCCCAAATCCATTGACAAAAACTATTATTACAGTCACAGCCCGTAGAATTAAAATAAACCATGCCATCCTCATTCCCTGGACAATTTGGGGTTTGATAAAAAGATATACTACTATATTCGCTTATTTCTTTGCTAATTGTATCACATATTCCGTTAGAGTCAATCACAGTCACTGAATATAAACCAGGACTTAAGCTATCTATATCCTCAGTTGTTGCTCCATTTGACCAAAGGTATGTATATGGAGGGGTTCCTGCGGTTGGATATAAATTAATCATTGCATTATTTTCACCAGGACACGATTGGCTAGGGAATGCGTACAAGCCTAACCCTCCAATTGAATCACAAAATTCAGTTGGATAAATTTGTGCAAAAGATAAAAATGGAATACTGAATATCAGTAATAGTTTATTCATTGTTTAATTATTTTATGAAATATTTTTTTTCAACAGAACCGTCATCATAAATTTTTAATTGAAATCCTGTATTATTAGTTGTTCTTCTACCTAGCATATCCACACTCATAATTATTCGCTTTGCTGTAGATATATTTTCATTAATACTTGTGCACCAATGATGTTCCATAATACTATCATTATTTACAATTGACTCTCCATAACAGTCATCATTATTAGCCCATGTAGCATTTGGCCATCCCGGTAAATCTAATGTTGGTAGTTCAGATTCATCACAAACAATCATGCATCCATCATAAGCATCATCATCATTGAAATCTAATTGGAAATAATCTCCTGCACATGAATTGCCACAACCATCAGCATTAACATCTAAACAGAAAAACATAATAAAAATACAAGATCCATCATCTACATTTGCTATTGGATCATAATTACATGCTTCTTCATCCATACACCCCCAATACTCACAAGATCCATCATCATAGATACATTCTTCACAGTAATTATTAGCATTTGGATCTGTACATCCAACATATATGCAAGAGTCATCATCAACGTTGCAATCAGGACAGTAATTATCAGCTTCTTCATCTGTACATCCAACATATATGCAAGAGTCATCATCAACGTTGCAATCAGGACAGTAATTGTCGGCTTCTTCATCTATACATCCCCAATACTCACAGGATCCATCGTCCTCAGTGGCATCAGGATTATAGTTGTCTGCCTCTTCATCATTACATCCAAAAACCTCTAATTCATCACAAACTCCATCTCCGTCGTCATCATTTATACACTCACCTTCACAATCGTAAGGAAAATAATCTTCTATTTCAAATGTTACAGTATCAGTACACAATGTTGTAGATATAATGACTGAATATATACCTGCATTTAGATTTTGTATCATGGGTGTGGTTTCTTGTGTGTTCCAATTGTAATCTATTGATACATTATCAGAAATTAGTTCAATGCTGCCCCCGCCATTTGCAAGACAATCATGTGTTATTTGAATATCATTGACTAGTTCTGGTTCCGGTACAATAATTTCTTCTTGTACTTCACATCCATTGGGATGAATAATAGTTGCTGTATATATTCCCGCTCCAATATTAGTTAATTGTTTATATGTTTCAGCAGCACTGCTACCATCTCCTTGTGCAATAGTATCTCCATTTAATTCCCATATGAATTGACAGAAACTTGTATTACAACCACATTCACTAGAATTCACATTGACAACTCCATCATTTTCACCCGGGCAACTAGGGGGTGTGTAGGACGATACAATTATATATTCATTTACTTCTGCTGTAATAGTTTCACAAATACCATTAGAGTCAATCACAGTTGCAGAATATATACCTGGTCCAATATCTTCTATATCCTCTGTTGTATCCCCATTCGACCATATATATGTATATGGAGGGGTTCCTCCGGATGGATATAAATTAATCATTGCATTATTTTCACCAGGACATGATGCGCTCGGAAAGGCAAATAAACCCAAATCACCTTCTACGCATTCTGTATGAGCACATCCCTCACTCTCCCCATATTGTCCATCAAAATTAGTCCCCATATAACTGCCCCAAGCAACCCCTGTTATAGGTGTAGTGAAGTTAGTTGTGATTTTCATAATATTAATACCATCATCGATAGATGTGCCATTTACATCAAATGGGTCTAATGAATTAGCTTGTGTTGCAAAAATAATGTCTAACAAGTTGTCATTGTCTGTATCTTTTATTTGAGGTGTAGATGCAATATTGCCACTTGCAATTGGCCCTATTAATGTTGTTTGAGAGTTATTGCTAAAGTCAATCAAAATCAATTCATCCTCCCAAGATATACCATTATTGTTCATTACAGAAATCAAGGGCTCATCTTGCCCATCTCCATTAGAATCAAAAGCAATAGGTGTTGCGTAATTAATATCACCTATACTGTCAATCCATAGTTGGGTGCCAGTTTGTCCATCTATTAAAACTTGATAATAATCATTATACGATGACAAGATGCCAGAAAAAATAGTTGCAAAAACATCCAAATTGCCATCATTAGAAAATACACCTAATATAGGAGAGGCTGATGATTCTGTGTTATCTATTGCATACTGCCAAATCAAGTTAAAATCACTTCCATTTATTGCACTTACTTTACCATCAAAACCTTGTGTGATAATATCTTTTACTCCATCTAAGTCTAGATCTCCAATAACTGGTGGTGCTATATGTCCTAGCTCTGAATTTGGAATTAAAGGGATAGCATTAGAAAGATTTTCATCTAATAGTTCAGTTAAATTACTAATCCATAAATTCCCTTGAATGCCTTCTCCTCCTGTGCCAAAAATAATAGAGCAATTACCATCTCCATTTAAATCGCATATTACAGGAGATAAATATGTTTCATTTGAATCCGGCACAACAGCTGTTTTAAACGCAGATCCGTTAAATCCATCTATAATCATAATATGACCTGGAGGACGATTTGGATTTTCAGTGTCTAGGATAGAGTGATCCCCTCCATTAGCAGCTAAAATATCAGGAAATCCATCNCCTGTTTGGTCTTCAATAATTTGGGATGTGTAAAAATTATACCAACCCTCATCATTAGGGTTTGTTTCATTGTCCCAAAATTCCCAAATCAAATCNCCATTAGCCCCACTAATCAATCTTAGTTCGGCATCNCGACCTCCTATTAAAATATCATCAATACCATCTTCATTATAGTCAAAAAACTGAGGACTATTAAACATCTCATTTCTTGTTTCCATAGTCCAAATTGTATTGCCATTAAGTCCATCAACAGCAATTACTCCAAATGGAGTTATTTGTCCATCAATACCCCCACCCAAGATAATATCTTCTATGCCGTCATTATTTAAATCTGTGGTTCTTGGAGAAGAAAAAGTTGTTACTAATGGTATATTATTTGTCCAAGATATTTCTTGTGACATTAATTGCATCGATAAAANAATAATTAATAAAAATCTCATAATATGCTTAATTTAAATAATATCTCTTATACAAAGATACGTCTTTTGAATTAATTTAATCATTGTATAAATAATGTTCATTATNAGGAATTCCTGTATATTTGCCCTCAATTATTTTAAGAATTTCTATGAAAATAAAAGAAAAAAAAGTTAATAATACAACACTTGTCTTAGAAGTGTCGATGAAAGAGTCAGATTATATTAAATCTGTCAACTTAGAATTGTCTAATTACCAAAAAAAAATGAATCTTCCTGGTTTCAGAGTAGGTAAGGTTCCTATGGGATTAGTTAAGAAGAAATATCAATTAGCTATAAAAGTAGAAGAGATAAATAAAATTCTTTCAGATGCTATAAAAAATTATATATCAGATAATAAAATATTNATTCTTGGAGGGCCAATTCCCATTGAAAAAAATATTGATTTTAAAAATGAAGTTGATTATGTTTTTCAGTATGAATTAGGTNTACAGCCTACAATCAATTTGTCAGTAGCTGAGAAGTCAAAAATTGATTATTTGGTTATTAAGCCTGAATCTAAGGAAATTCAGGACCACATTGAAAGCCTTAGAAAAAGGTATGGCNAAATAACTCAATGTGACACTATCCAAAAAGAAGATATGTTAAATGTTTTTTTACAGGAATTAATTAATGATGCGCCTAAACAAGATGGTGTTTCTAATACATCGTCATTGTTGGTTGATAAGATACATGATCAAAGTATCAAAAATAAATTTTTAAAACTCAAAAAATCAGAGACGATTGTTTTTCCGATTAAAAAGGCTTTTAATAATATATCTGATCTTGCTTCTATGTTAAATATTCCCAAGGAAGAAGCAGAAAAAATAGATTCAAATTTTTCATGTACTATTAATGAAATTAATAGATTGGNNCCNGCGAAATTANATGTAGATTTTTTTAAAAAAGTTTACCCAAAAGAAAAATCNATTAAAACAAAAAAAGAATTTGAAAAATTANTAAAAGATGAATTGAGTCAACGATATTTAAAGGATTCAGACCGNAAATTATTTAATGATGCTTCTATGCTTTTTATGGAAAAAGTTAAAATAGATTTGCCNGATGAATTCCTAAAAAAGTGGTTAAAGATGAATGCTAAAAAAGAGTTTTTGGAGTCAGAGNTTGAAAAGGAATACGAGAATTATGTGAAATATCTTTCTTGGCAATTAATAGAGAATAAAATCTGTATAGATCATTCTATTAAAATAACAAATGANAAATTAATGANTTTTACTAAGGAGCATGTCCTTGAGCAAATGAAAAANTATGGTAATGTTAACATGCCAGATAAAGAAATCAATNGTATTGTCACNAATATTTTACAGAATAAGAAGGAGGCTGAAAAAATGACGAATGAACTAGTTTTAATAGAGATGGTTCAGTATTTTAAAAATCANATGAAAATACAAAGAAAGACAGTTACTTTGGATGAATTTATTAAATTAGCTAATAATCAAAAATAATTTTATTGTGGANAGTTCAAAAGAATTTAAAAAATATGCTACTAAGCATGTAGGTCTTAGTAGTACAACATTACATAATTATACATCGGCTTATGGTAATTATATTAATCCAACTATTACTGAGGAGATTACCGAAAATCGAAGACAAGTAACTATGGATGTTTTTTCTCGTTTGATGCAAGATCGAATTATATTTTTAGGNGTACCTATTAACGATACTGTAGCAAATATTATTCAAGCACAATTATTATTTTTAGAGTCAGTGGGTCCCAAGGATGATATTGAAATTTATTTAAATACACCGGGTGGTCAGGTATATGCTGGATTAGGCATATATGATACGATTCAATTTATTTCCTCNTCAGTTTCGACTATATGCACGGGTATGGCAGCATCTATGGGGGCTGTTTTGTTATGTGCTGGAGAAAATGGAAAAAGATCGGCTTTACAACATTCACGTGTTATGATTCACCAACCACTTGGGGGAACACATGGCCAGGCTTCTGATATTCAGATTGCNGCAAGAGAAATTGAGAAATTAAAAAAAGAATTATATGATATTATAGCTAAACATTCTAATAAGACATATGATCAGGTTTCAAAAGATGGAGATAGAGATTTTTGGATGACTTCAAAAGAAGCTTTAGAATATGGTATGATTGATGAAATTTTGAAGCCGAACATGAAAAAGTAGCACATGAGTAAAAATCAAATTCAAATTTGCGCATTTTGTAATAANGAAAAATCNGATGTTAATATATTGATTACTGGAAACACAGGTAATATATGTGATAGTTGTGTGTNTCAAGCTAATAGTATTGTTGAAGAAGAGAAAGGTCAGCTTCTTACGAACAAATTAAAAAAAGATTTAAAATTATTTAAACCCAAGGAAATCAAGTCATATTTAGATCAATATATTATTGGTCAAGATAATGCTAAAAAAATTCTATCAGTTGCTGTATATAATCACTATAAGCGACTTTTATATTCAAAAACAAATGAGGATGATGTAGAATTAGAAAAGTCAAATATTTTAATAGTAGGAGATACTGGCACTGGAAANACATTGTTTGCTCGTGTTATTGCAAAGATGTTAAATGTGCCTTTTTGTATTGTGGATGCAACCTCTATGACCGAGGCGGGATATGTAGGAGAGGATGTCGAATCCTTATTGACAAGACTTTTACAAGTTGCTAATTATGATATAGCGACTGCAGAAAAAGGAATAGTTTTTATTGATGAAATTGATAAGATTGCAAGGAAATCAGATAACCCATCCATTACCAGAGATGTATCTGGAGAGGGTGTGCAACAGGCATTATTAAAATTAATGGAAGGCTCTGTGGTAAATGTGCCACCACAAGGTGGAAGGAAGCATCCAGATCAAAAATACATCAAAATCAATACTAATAATATTTTATTTATNTGTGGCGGGGCTTTTTCTNNTATCAATAGTATTATTAATGGCAGGGNAGGTAAATTATCTTTGGGTTTTTCTAGGAAACAAAAGGTTGTAAAAACAACAAATGTATTGCAATATCTTCTCCCTCAAGATATTAGAAAATATGGATTAATCCCAGAACTTATTGGCCGATTGCCAGTTTTAAGTTATCTAGATCCACTAAATAAGGANCTTTTATTACAGATTTTAACAACACCCAAAAATTCTATTATTAAGCAATATCACAAATTATTTTCTATGGATAATATTAATTTGTCAATAGAGCAGGATGTGTATAATTTGATTGTTGATTATGCGTATAGTTTTAATCTAGGAGCTAGGGGACTGAGATCAATTTGCGAAAAATTATTTCTTAATGCATTATATACCATGCCAACCAATGATAATGAGAAAAAAGATTTAATTATTGATTTGAAGTATGCAAAAGATGCTTTGAAGGGAATCGAATTAGAAAAATTAAAAGAAGCAAGTTAATTTTTGATTAATGTAAAAAAGGTGAAGGCATATTTATGGTTTTTGTCTTTTGGATGAAAAATTTCATTTATTATTTTCCATTTATTCATATTTAGATCCGGAAACATCACGTCTCCTTTAACGTTAGCATGTATACGTGTTAAATATATTACATCGACTAAATTATTTTTAATGGCATAATCATATACCATTCCCCCACCAATAATAAAAATATCTTTTTGATAACTTTTCCCTAATTCAATTCCTGCTTCTAAAGTGTATGCAATTAAACAATCTTTTGCTCTAAATGATTTATCTGTTGTTAAGACAATATTAATCCTTTTTTTTAATGGGCGGAATTTATCAGGAATTGATAGATAATTTTTTTTACCCATAATGACACAGCTATTTAATGTTGTTTTTTTAAAAAAATTCATATCATCAGGCAAATGCCAAGGTAAATCATTTTTTAATCCAATGATATTATTTTCTGATGTTGCAACTATTAATTTTATTTTCAAAACGTAATTTTTATATTGCTATAGGAGCCTTAATATGTGGATGCGAATCATATCCAATTAATGTAAAATCATCAAAGACAAAATCAAAAATATTTGTTTTTGGATTAATCAGCATTACAGGTCTTTTTTTAGGCTTGCGTGTTAATTGTAATTTTGCTTGTTCAATGTGGTTTAAATATAAATGCGCATCGCCTAGTGTGTGTACAAATTTGCCGACTTTTAAATTGCAAACTTGAGCAATCATCATNGTTAGTAATGCATATGATGCAATATTAAACGGAACACCTAAAAAAACATCGGCACTTCTCTGATATAATTGACATGATAATTTATTNTTTGCNACATAAAATTGAAAAAATGCATGACAAGGAGGTAGGGCCATCTTTTCTATGTGTCCTACATTCCATGCATTTACTATCAGTCTTCTTGAATGAGGATTTTTCTGTATGGAGTCTATAACATTTTTTATTTGGTCAATATGTTCACCATCATAACTTGGCCATGATCTCCATTGATAACCATAAACAGGGCCTAAGTCACCATTTTCATCGGCCCATTCATTCCANATTTTGACATTATTCTCTTTTAAATACTTAATATTAGTATCTCCTTTTAAAAACCAAAGTAATTCATGAATTATGGACTTTAAATGTGTTTTTTTTGTAGTTACTAGTGGGAATGAATGCTCTAANTCATATATGCTTTGATGACCAAAAATACTAATCGTTCCAGTGCCAGTTCGATCTCTTTTTTCAGTGCCATTTTTTAGCACGCAATCGATAAGATGTAAGTATTCTTTCATATTAGTACACCNACTATTACTGCAGTTAATAAGGACGCTATAGTACCAGCTATTAATGCTTTTATTCCTAATCTAGANAANTCTATTCTTCTTTCAGGTGCAATTGCNCCAATGCCACCAATTTGTATNCCAATNGATAAAAAGTTGGCAAATCCACATAAAAAATATGTTGCCATGATTGTTGTTTTTTCTGTAAGTTGATTATTTNTTATCATTTCACCAAGTGATTCATAAGCTATAAATTCATTTGCTACAGTTTTTTCACCTAATANTTGTCCTGCTAATANTATGTCCTGAGATGGAATACCAATCAACCATGCAATTGGAGAAAAAAGATAGCCAAAAATCATTTCTAATGATAAAGTAGTATAAATATGATTAGTGTCATTTATNAGTTCATTTAAGCCACTATAATAACCAACTAAGTATAATANTTGATTAATCAGCGAAATAAATGCTACAAAAACTAAGATCATTGCGCCAACGTTGACTGCTAGCTTGATCCCTTGTACAGTNCCTAGTGCAATTGAGTCAAATACATTTGANCCCAAGCAATCTCCTCTGACTATNGTCATTTTTTTNTTAATTGGCTCTGTTTCAGGAATNAGAATTTTACATGCTACAATAGCNGCCGGTGCTGACATTACAGAAGCTGCTAATAAATGTGGAGCAAACTCTTCTCCTAGCATAGCGGTAAACGCAATAAAAACACCACCAGCAATAGTCGCCATACCTCCTCCCATAAGGCATAGTAATTCAGATTTTGTCATATTAGATATNTATGGNCTTACAAGTAGTGGAGACTCAGTTTGTCCTAGAAAGATATTGCCNGATGCAGCTAAACTTTCTGCACCAGATAGTTTCATTGTTTTTTTCATAATCAANGCAAAAAAGTAGACAATTTTTTGCAGTATCCCTAGGTAGAATAATACACTTGTTAATGCGGAAAAAAAGACAATAGTAGGNAAAATTTGAAAAGCAAATATTGCGCCAAATGAAGTGTTATTTACNAGTGTTTCCCCAAATAAAAAAATAGAACCATCTTTTGTGAAGTCTAAGATNGCTAAAAAAACATTACTGATAGCTTCAAATAATTTNTCAATAAATTTTATTTTTAATATACATATAGCAAACAACAATTGAATTAACAATCCTTTTATAACAATGCTCCAATCAATTTTNTTTTTATGAATGGAAAAAAAATAACAAACTAATAGTAAGCTTATTATTCCTATAGATCCTCTTATTATCGTNTCCATATTAGNTATTNATATTATTTATTTGATCTCGAATNTTAGCTGCTAANTCATAATCTTCATTTTGTATTGCTTTNGCAAGTTGANCTTCTAAATCNNGGATATTNNTATTGCTTTTTTGTTTAATGTTAGTTTTATCTGTTTTTATTTTATGATCTTCTTTTTCTTCTGTGTTCTCATCACCNTGTAGATAATTGTTTGCTTTTTCTAAAATCTCTTTATACGTATATATTGTNGAATTAAATCTAATCGCCATTGCTATTGCATCNGAGGTTCTAGCATCTATCATAAAATTTGTNT
This sequence comes from Flavobacteriales bacterium, assembly GCA_002722215.1. Taxonomy (GTDB): domain Bacteria; phylum Bacteroidota; class Bacteroidia; order Flavobacteriales; family TMED113; genus SP256. The sequence continues at coordinate 13,834 of PBKX01000010.1, forward strand.
TANTTTTTTTATTTAAAAAGTATAGTGATGAAAAAAAAATNCCTTTTTCTAATTTATGTATAATTACTTTTTCTAAAAGTAAATTAGATTNATCAGCGATTGATAAAAATAAGTCATGTGTCAATGGTCTAGGTGAAATAATGTTTGTGTCTAAGCCAATTGCAATGGANTGGGCTTCACATGCTCCGATNACAATTGACAANTTTCTTAAACCGTNATCTTCTTCTAAAAACAAAGCATATGCCCCTGATTTGAATTGACTATANGATAGTCCAATTATATTCAGTTTAATTAAGTTCATTTTTAATTTTTATGCTTTTTGATTGCTTCAATTAATTTNGGGACTACTTCAAATGCGTCACCAATAATTCCATAATTAGCTGATTTGAAGAAAGGCGCTTCAGGATCAGTNTTAATAACAACAATATTTTTTGAACNACTTACCCCNGCTAAATGTTGAATAGCACCGGATATTCCGATAGCAATGTATAATTCNGGATTAATNGCTAATCCTGTTTGGCCCACATGTTCAGAGTGTGGTCGCCAGCCCATATCTGAAACTGGTTTTGAACACGCAGTTCCCGCTTTTAGTAATTGTGCTAACTCTTCAATCATTCCCCAGTTNTCGCTACTTTTTAATCCTCTNCCTGCGGAAACAACTATGTCGGCATCTCCTAAAGATATGGTNCCACTTAGTTTATTTCGACTTTTAATTTTAAATGCTTGTTCATTAAGAATATGATCTTCTATTGTTATATTAATTAATTCACCATCTCCTTTTCTTTTTTCTACTTNTCCGATAGCATTTGGCAAGATGCTAATAATATTTTTAGCATTTTCAGATTTATACATTGCGGATGCTTTACTAGAAAATGCTTTTGTTTTTACAGTTAAAGGATTATAGTTTTTTGGATAATCAATAGCATTAGCTATTAATTCTGCATTTAACATATGAGCTAGTAGTGGTGATATAGATTTGCCCATATTTGTATTTGAAATAATAATGGTGTTTATGTCGTTTTTTTCTATTAATTCTATACTTGATTTAGCAATTGTTTTATTTGATGCTGTTTCTAGGTTTACATTTTGAATATTGAAAATTTTATCAGCACCATAGTTTTTTAATTTTTCAATATTTTGACCTCCAAATGTAATAACAAATAATTTTGTTTGTAATTGATCAGCAATTTGTTTACTATAAGCTACACTTTCAAAAGAAGTTTTTTTAAAATCACCTTCCCAATTTTCCACTAATGTTAATACAGACATATTATTTAATTTTTAAATTACTTTAGCCTCATTGGCTAATAAATCAACTAGTTTTTCAACGTTATTTTCATCAATTATTTTACATTCAGATCTACTTGATGGTTTTTCAAATTCGACAATACTTATTTTTTGCTCAGAGTTAGTATCGATTTCAACAACTTCTAACGGCTTAGTCCTTGCTGTCATAATCCCCCTCATAGAAGGTATCCTTAAATCTTTTTCTTCAACTAGTCCTTTTTGTCCTGCAATTAGTGCAGGGAGTATACTCTCACAAATTTCATAACCATTATCAATTTCTCTCTTTACTTCGATTGTATCGCCTATAATGTCCAGTCCAATACAACTATTTATAAATGGTATATCTAATTGTGACGCTAAAAAACCGGGCACTTTTCCTCCATTGTAATCAATCGACTCTCTTCCGCAGAATATTAAATCAAATGATTGTGAAGCACAATAATTTGCAATGCATTCAGATACTATTTTACTGTTTTTCGGATTTTCATTAATTCGCACTGCTTTATCTGCACCAATTGCCAACGCTTTTCTTAATATAGCATCATTATTTGCTTCGCCAACATTTAACACTGTAATGTCTCCCCCTATTTTTTCTTTAATATGTATTGCTTTAGTAAGGCAAAATTCATCATAAGGATTAATAATGAACGTGATTCCATTAGTGTCAAAAATGTTATTATTAAAATTGATCGGTGAGGTTGTGTCAGGGACACTACTGATGCATACTAAAATATTCATGTTATAATTTACTATTTGTGATTTCAACAAATTTAATCAAAAAAGGATTAATAATAATAAACTATTTTTTTTAGATATTTGTTTTTTTTACTTTAAGACGAAAAAAATAAATAAATTTGGAAAAATAATTTTAAAATTATGAGAGAAGTTCAATTCCGAGAAGCAGTGGCAGAAGCAATGAGTGAAGAAATGCGCCTTGATAATCAAGTGTTTTTAATGGGGGAAGAAGTTGCAGAATATAATGGTGCCTATAAAGCCTCCAAGGGATTATTAGATGAGTTTGGATCGAAGCGTGTTATAGATACTCCAATTTCTGAAGGTGGATTTGCTGGCATTGGGGTTGGTTCTGCAATGAATGGTTTACGTCCAATCATTGAATTTATGACATTTAATTTTTCATTGGTTGCTATTGATCAAATTATTAATAATGCTGCTAAAATGAAGCAAATGTCAGGAGGCCAATTTAATATACCTATTGTATTTCGGGGCCCTACTGGTTCTGCGGGTCAGCTAGGAGCAACACATTCACAATCTTTTGATAATTGGTATGCGAATTGTCCTGGCTTAAAAGTCATAGTCCCCTCTAATCCATATGACGCAAAAGGTTTGTTAAAATCTGCTATTAGAGATAATAATCCAGTTATTTTCATGGAGTCAGAACAAATGTATGGTGATAAAGGATTAATTCCAGATGAAGAATACTTAATTCCAATTGGTAAAGGTAAAATTGTAAAGGAGGGTACAGATGTTACCATTGTTTCTTATGGCAAAATGATGAAACTTATACAAGATGTGGAATTAGAATTACATAAAGAAAATATTTCTGCAGAGTTAATAGATATTAGAACTTTAAGACCAATAGATTATGATCTAATTATTAATTCTGTTAAGAAAACAAATAGAATTGTTATTGTTGAAGAAAGTTGGCCGCTGGGATCTATTTCGTCAGAGATAACATATAAAATACAGAAACAAGCATTTGATTATTTAGATGCTCCAATTCAACGCGTATGCTCAGCGGATACTCCAATGGCCTATTCACCAACTTTAGTGGAAGAATTCTTGCCTAAGAAAACAGATATAGTAAATAAGGTTAAGGGGGTAATGTATTTATAGTTATTTTTTAAATAAGCCGCTTAAATTAGAATCAATTTTTTCAATAATTAGGCCTAGATCACTTTTTTTATTTTGAAAATCAATTTCATTAGCTTGTATAACTAAGTGATTATGTTCATAGCTGGCAAAAAATGCTTCATATCGTTCATTCAACCGTTTTAGATAATCAATTCGTATCCCCTCTTCATATTCTCGCCCTCTACTTTGTATTTTAGCAACTAATGCTGGTATATCAGATCTTAAATATATTAATAAGTGTGGGGGGGCTACAAATGACTCCATTAATCTAAATAAATCTAGGTAGTTTTCATAGTCCCTTAATGTCATCAATCCCATTGCTTGTAAATTTGGGGCAAAAATATAAGCGTCTTCATAAATTGTTCGATCTTGAATAATTGTTTTTTTAGATTTAGCAATATCTTGGACTTGTCTAAATCGGCTATTAAGAAAGAAAACTTGTAAATTAAAAGACCATCTTTGCATGTCATCATAAAAATTATCTAAATAAGGATTGTTATCCACTGCTTCAAAAAGAGGACTCCACTTGTAATGTTTAGCTAACATTTTAGTTAGTGTTGTCTTTCCAACCCCTATGTTTCCGGCAATTGCTATGTGCATATGATTTTAATTAAAAAAATTTATTGGAATATACATATAAAAAAAAGAAAAATAGTTTTTCAAGAAATATAATTTTCAAATTAATTTTGACAAAAAATTCCTATTGTTATGGAGCCTTTGAATTTTATTTTGTCCACCTAATTTTCGGTTATTCCTTAGAAAATCATAAAAGAAATTTTCTTTCATAATTTTTATTTTCGGTTTTTTTAAAAGTATATCGTCCTCCCTTTTTGCAGCGTAGTCAGAGTTTAATTTTTTTAGTTTATTATCCAATGATAAGATGAATTTATTTATATCTCTAGGGGGCTTTTTAAATTCTATATACCATTCATGACATCCACTTTTGTCAGTAAAAAATAATGGACCTGCAGTATATTCACAGATAATTGATTGCGTATTATTACATGCATGTTGAATTCCTTTATTTGCAACATCCTCATGTAATTCTTCGCCAAAAGCATTAATAAAACTTTGCGTTCGTCCAATAATTTTAATTTTATATGGTTTTAATGAAGTAAATATAATAGTGTCTCCAATTTTATATCTCCACAAACCACCATTGGTGCTAATAACAATGGAATATAAGGTGTTTGTTTTTGCTCCTTCAAGTGGGATTATTTTATCTTCTTTTTCACATTCATTTTCTATGGGAATTAACTCATAGAAAATGCCATGATTAATAAATAGTAAAAGGTCTGAATTTTTGTTTTCGCATTGTGTGCCAAAAAATCCTTCAGATGCATTATATAATTCTAAGTAATTAATTTCACCAGTATTAATATAGTTTTTGAATGAATGTTGATAGTTGGCAAAACTAATACCACCATGCATATATAGTTCTAGATTAGGCCATACTTCACGCAGGCAATTTAGGTTCATTGTTTTCAATAATTGATTAATAATAATGATTGTCCAAGATGGCACTCCAGAGATACTAGTTATATTTTTGTTTTTTGTTTCTTGAATAATATTTTTTATTTTTTTATCCCAGTTTTCTAATAGTGCAGTTTGCATGGATGGTGATCTTTTCCATTGCACCCAAAATGGCAGATTTTTGATTATAATTCCAGACAAATCCCCGGAATAGGAATTTTTATGTTTATTTATATTAGTGCTTCCACCAACCATTAAACTTTTTCCGGTTAGTATTTTTGAGTTTGGATTATTATTTAAATATAGCGACAACATATCTTTTCCAGCTTTAAAATGGCCTAGTTCTAAGGATTCTTTTGTTACAGGGATAAATTTACTTTTATTGCTTGTTGTGCCAGATGATTTCGCAAACCAATTTGTTTTTCCTGGCCATAAAATATCAGGTTTATTATTTTGTGCATATTCAACATAGTGTCTTAAGTCGTTATAATTTGATAGTGGTATTTTCGAAAAATCGTTATACGTTTTTATTTGCTGAAAGTTGTATTTGTTTCCGAACATTGTATCTTTTGCTAATGCGATATTTTTGTTCATGATGTTTTGTTGACATTGAATTGGATTTTGAATATCCTTTTCAATTAATTTCATGCGGTTCTTTAATTTTATACCAATTAGATTACTTAACATAGTATTTAATTTTTTATAACTTCGCCTAAGTTATAAATATCAATTTAATTTTTAATGCATCAAGGAATTGTAGGAAAAATGTTAACAAACTATTCTAATCCAATTAAGTATACTTTTTTAATTAGTGATACGGAATTAATAATTAATAAATTTATTAATAACCCAATTACTTTACGCTGGATTGGGGAGGTGCAGTGTATTTGTGGGAAAAGGTTTTCCAAATTTTATCGTCAAAATTTTTGTTATCAATGTTACTGGAATGCACCAGAGGCATCTCAGAGTATATTTAAACCAGAGTTATGTACAGCAGATTTAGGTATTGAGGAGCGAGATTTGGAATGGGAGACAAAATTTCAATTGAGACCTCATTATGTTTATCTAGCAAATTCCAGTGGACTTAAAGTTGGCATTACCAGCAAGCATAATGAATTAACAAGGTGGATGGATCAAGGTGCTGTTCAAGGTATTTTAATTGCGGAAGTACCAAATAGAAGACTTGCTGGTCTTATAGAAGTAGAGTTAAAAAAAGTTATTTCAGATAGAACAAATTTTAGAAAAATGTTATCTGGCCCACCTGTTCAATTAGATATGGTTCGTGAGAAACTCAATTGTTTAAATCATATTCCAGATAACTTGCAAAAATTTATTATTCCAGATAACACTATAACTCAAATAGAATATCCGGTTTTATTATATCCAAAAAAAGTTAATTCAGTCAATTTTAAAAAAAGTAATACTATTCAAGGTTCTTTGTTGGGTATGAAAGGGCAGTATTTATTATTAGATCAAGATAGGGTGTTTAACGTTAGAGCTCATCAGGGATACATTCTAGAATTGTTAATTTAATTCTTCTTGTAAGGTGATCCGAAACTTTTTTCTTAAATAAAATGTGAATAAATAAATTATTGGAGTGTCAATTATTGCTATTAATATTTTAAATAGGAATCCTTGTTTAAATAGTGTAAAAAACTTGTTCCATTCAATAGCGCCTCCAGCACAGAGCAGGAGTAGGATTAAGAATGTATCTAAAAACTGTGATGGTATTGTCGATAAATTATTTCGTAACCATAAATGTTTTCCTTGTGTTATTTTTTTCCAAAAATGATAGATTTTAATATCCATCAATTGAGCACATAGATATGCTAACATAGATGCACCTACTGCTAATGATGTATTTCCAAATACTAAATTAAACGTTTCAGTATTGACAGGTGACCACTCTGTAGCAGGCAAGAAATTTGCAATTTGAATAATTAAAAGACAAAAAATGCTTGAAACAATACCAGTGATTACCATTTGATTAGCTTTTTTCTTTCCATAAATTTCAGAGACAACATCTGTGACTAAAAATGTGATTGGATAAAAAATAATTCCCACTGAAAGTTCAAAGTTAATCCCCAAAAAATTTAATTGAAAAAATTTTTGAAAAATCAAATTAGATACAATAAGAGAAGTAATAAAGATTCCAATGAAAATTAAATAAATTCTATTAGCACTTATCTTCATATTTAGTTCAATTCATATTTGGTTGGTAGTAGTGCCTGGACACCCTGCATCTTTAAGAATTCTTTCTTAATTCCATCTAAGTATATTTGATGGATACTTTTGGTAGATATTTTTTTTGTCTCTTCTATAGTTTTTAAGAATTCTTCTATTCCATTTCCTTTTTTTGGAAATTCTTCAATTTTAAAATCTTTTATTTCAGCAAGATCAGATGCGATTTGGATTGCATCTACTAACCCCCCTAATTCATCTACAAGGCCTATTTCTTTCGCCCGAATTCCTGTCCAGACTCTTCCTTGACCTATATTATCAACATCTTCAATATTCATATTTCGTCCATTTGCAACATGTGTAATAAAATCATTATAAATATTTTTCACTGAAATTTGAAGGGATTTTTTTTCTGCCTTAGAAATATCTCTATGTAGTTCACCCATATCAGAGAATGTGTTTGTTTTTACATTGTCAAAATGTAATTTCATTTTTTCCGTCAATAGCTTTTCAGCTGTAAATATCAAGCCAAAAACACCGATTGATCCAGTAATTGTATTGGGAGAGGCTATTATTTTATCAGCAGCACAAGATATATAATATCCACCACTTGCAGCATAATTACCCATAGATACAACGAGAGGTTTTTCTTTTTTAGATAATTTTATTTGACTTAATATCTCATCTGAGATTAGTGCTGAACCTCCACGAGAATTAACTCTAAATACGACGGCATTAATTGCATCGTCATTTAATACTTTTTTTAATATTTTTGTATATCCTGAATGGATATTTTTTTCATCTCCATTAATATCTCCCTCAGCATAGATAATAGCTATTTTATTTTTTGATTTATTTTTCTTGTTTTTTAATTCATCAATTGATATGAAATTAATTTCATCAGAATCCTCAATATTAATTTTATTAGCTATTAAAGTATTGAAAGCATCGGGATATATTAATCCATCTATTAGGCCATTTTTCACTGGCTCTTCAGGTAGCATAGAAATAATAATATTATCAGCGATTGCATTGATAATGTGAACTGATAAGTTTCGTGTTACAGAGATATCTTTTAGCATGTCTGTCCAAAGATCATTTAATAGCATTTCTGTTTGTTGTCGATTCTCTTTACTCATTTCTGTTAACATAAAAGGTTCAATGGCAGCTTTAAATTTACCGTGTCGAATAATTTCCGGTTTGATTCCAATTTCTTCTAGTGTCTCTGTAAAAAATGGAGTTGTTGTACTCAACCCTGATAATTCCATACCGCCAGTTGGATACATAAAAATAGAGTCTGCTACAGATGCTAAGTAATATGCACTTTTCCCAAATGTATTAGCGTATGCATAAATAAATTTGCCACTTTCTTTAAATATTCTTAAGGCATCTCGAATTTCTTTTATGGACGCTTGCCCAGGTGATTGAAATGATGTGAGGTCAAGAACTATACCTGCCACATGATCATTTGCAGCAGCGATATTAATGCCCTTTAATATTTGATATAAATTTTTACTATTATTTGGCTCAAAGTCTCCAAGAGGAGAAAAGTTCATAAAAGGATCAGTATTTGGTTTGTCAGAGATTGGATAATTAAATTCCATTTTTACTACACTATTCTTTTCTATTTTGTCACCTTGATTAAATATTGCTATGAAACTACTTACTATTATTAGCATTATAAAACTTCCAATTAGAATGAATCCGGCAAGTAGTACTCCTATGGCTGATGATAGTATATTTTTTAAAAAAGTGTTCATGATCTATTGTTATAATTTTAATTTAATAAATTTAATCATAATTTTATAGATGAAGAATTTTGCATACATTTCGATTGGAAGCAACTTAGGAGACAGGGTTCATAATTGTGAAAATGCTATTTTGCAATTATCTAATTTTTCTGAATTGATCAAGCATTCTTCTTTTTATGAAACAGATTCTTGGGGATATGATGATGTAAATCTTTATATTAATTGTGTGGTGAAAATATCAACTCAACTAAATCCAGAAACATTATTATCTCAGTTAAAGTTAATTGAAAAAACACTCGGCAGATCACACAAGAAAAATGGCAATTTATATGAATCGCGAATTATTGATTTAGATATATTATTTTTTGATAATTTAATACTGAATAGTTCAGTATTAAATATTCCTCACAAACATTTATATAGTCGAAATTACGTTTTGATACCATTTGCAGAAATAGATCCGGATTTTGTGTGTCCATTTAAAAAACACACAATATCTCATATTTTATCTTCTTGCAAAGATAAAAGTCAGGTCGCTCTATATACACACTAATTAGTTAACAATTAAGTTAAATATCTATATAGAATTATTAATTATAATGATAAATTTGTTTATATTAAATATAAATCTTCTTTAAACTTTACAGATTATGAAAAATCTCATTGCTACACTATTATTAATTTCAGTTTTTGCTTTTGGACAAGAAAAATATAATACGATCAGTATTGGTTTAACTTCTGGTATGCTGTCAGAAGGGGGGTCATTACATGGAAACAGTTTACCTGTATTTAATATTGATATTGCAAAGCAATTAACACCTAGTCTTTCATTCTCAACTGATTTTATGTTTGGTTTTGCTGATGGATCTGGTTGGTATTTAGGAGAAGAAGATTTTTGGTATGATTCAAATTTTAAGAGCGTTTCTGGATTATTATCTCTTAATATTTTAAATCTTGGGGACCTTCCAAGAGTTAATAGAAATATATCATTAAGTTTAAAAGGTGGCTTTGGATTTCTAGATGTTAATGGGGATAATCAAAATGGAGATTTAAGTAATTCTAGCATTTCTATTCCTACATCTCTAGAATTAAAATATAAGATATCATCAAATATACAGGCACGAGCATCATTTTCACAAGTATTCCCTATGGGGCCGGGCTTAGATGGAATCAAACGTGCAGATGAAGGTGTTTGGGATCTAGGTTTTCGCACAATTAATTTAGGTTTCACATATACGTTAGGAAAGAATGAAAGTAGTATGGAATGGATTAATCCTGTTGATGTTGTTTCTGCTAAAATGACTGTGGTTGAGAAGGAAATGTCTAATCTTACTATAGATACTGATGGAGATGGTGTCTCAGATAAATTTGATAAAGATAATAGTACTCCTTTAGGCGTTGCAGTTGATGGTAGTGGGCAACCATTAGATGTTGATGCTGATGGTGTCCCAGATTATAAAGATTTGGATCCATTTACCTCACCAGGAGTTGCGGTCGATATTAATGGTAATGAGCTGGATGATGATAAAGATGGTGTTCCTAATAGTATGGATGAAGAGCCAAATTCACCTGTTGGATGTACTGTAAATTTTCAGGGAAGACAAATAGTTGGCAAAGGAGCCTTTTTGCCAACAGTTTATTTTGATGTTGCATCGTCAGAAGTTAGTTATTCTAATTATCAAAGGCTAGCTACAGTAGCGAGTGTTTTAAAAGCTAATCCAGGATATAAATTACGTGTTATTGGATTTGCTGATTCTGTTGGTTCTACAGATTCAAACTATAAATTGGGGTTAAAACGAGCGAATGCCGTTATAGAATCTTTAGTAAATACTTTTGGCATTGATTTAGATAGAATGATAGCAGATTCACAAGGTGAAAATAATTTGTTAGCAAATGAAGACCAAAAAATACAGTTTCAAGTAACGTCGGATGGTTTAATGCAAACGAAGAATTTTAAATCTTTAAATAGGAGAGTACAATTTATTATTGAGTAGCATATGCTGCTTAGGTATTGATGTTCGAGATAGTCCATAACACTATCCCAGCTACAACCGAAACATTCATAGATTTTTTAATCCCATATTGATTAATCTCTATCAATGAAGATGCATTATTAATGGCATATTTTGAGAGACCTTTTATTTCATTGCCAAAAATTAATCCTATTTTTTTTGAGTCTGTATGAAATTCATTTAATGAAAGACTAGTGTTAGTTTGTTCAATTCCTAGAACCTCATATTCTTCTTCTTTTAGCTTCTGGATAGATTCCTTTATAGTTTTAAAGTATTGCCAATTGACGGAATTAGTAGCTCCTAGTGCGGTTTTATAAATATTTTTGTTTGGAGGAGTTGCGCAAATACCACAGAGATGTATTTTACAATTTCCAATAGCATCGCATGTGCGAAAAATAGATCCGATATTATGCATGCTTCTAATATTATCTAATACCACAACAATTTCTATTTTATTTTTTTTTAACATATCTTCATTATATGGAATAAATTAATTATATAATTATATCTCATAATTTACTTTATTATTATTTAATCTTTAATTATTTTGAAAAAAAATACTACAAGAAAAGAAACTCCTTTAATGAATCAATATTTTTCTATCAAGAAAAAATATCCAGATTCAGTATTATTATTTCGAGTAGGTGACTTCTATGAAACATTTGGACAGGATGCTATTGAGACATCTCAAGTGTTGGGTATAATTCTTACCAATAGATCCAATGGTAGTTCAAAGATAGAACTCGCGGGTTTCCCTCACCATTCATTAAATACCTATCTGCCAAAATTAGTTAAGGCAGGTAAGCGTGTTGCAATTTGTGAGCAATTAGAAGATCCAAAACAAACAAAAAAAATTGTTAAGCGTGGTGTTACAGAACTTATTACTCCGGGACTAGCATTAAATGATGAAGTCTTGGATAAATCAAAGAATAATTTTTTGGCATCAATATTTTTTGGCAAAAAAGTGGGTGTATCTTTTTTAGATATATCTACTGGTGAATTTTTAATAGCTGAAGGATCTTTAAATTTTATTCGAAAATTAATTAATAGCTTTTTGCCAACTGAAATTTTGCATTGTAAATCAGAAAAAAATACTATTAAAGCTCAAATTCCAGGTAGTTTTTATTTTTATCCAATCGATGATTGGATTTTTGAGCACACATATTCAAAAGATAAAATATTAAAGCATTTTAATATTAATTCCCTTAAGGGATTGGGCATTAATCATATGGCTGAAGGCTTATTGGCTGCTGGCAGTATTCTACATTATTTAGGCCAAAATAAACATGAAGATTTAAAGCACATTGTTTCGCTTAAAAGAATTGATGAGGGTGAATATGTTTGGATGGATAAGTTTACAATTAAAAATTTAGAAATACTATATCCTTCAAATGTCAATGGGGTGAGCTTAATAGATGTGATATCTAATGCATTAACGCCGATGGGCGCTAGAATGATTAGAAAATGGTTATTATTTCCGTTAAAAAGTGTTGAGCAAATTACAAATAGAATTAATGTAGTCGATTTTTTTTATCAAAATGAAGATACTTTAATAGAGGCGCGGGATTTCTTAAAAAATATTGGTGATTTAGAAAGGATGTTGTCAAAAATATCTACCTTACGGATATCGCCTAGGGAGTTGAATAAATTCAAAGAATCGTTACTTTTTGCTCATCAATTAAAATCTTTTTTAATTAAAAAAACAGATTCCACTACCATTTTAGATTTATTGAATGAATATAATGAGTTTCATTTATTAATTGAAAAATTAGATATTGAACTTAATTCAGAAGCTCCTGTTCTTTTGTCAAAAGGCAATGTGATTAATGATGGTATTCATCAAGAGTTGGATTCTTATAGAGAGTTAGCGAGATCTTCGGAGCAGATATTAGATAATATAAAAGAAAGAGAGATTGAAAGAACAGGGATTCCCTCATTGAAAATTTCATATAATAATGTATTTGGATATTATTTAGAAGTTCGTAATACCCATAAAGATAAGGTGCCAGAGGAATGGATTCGAAAACAAACGTTGGTTAATGCAGAGCGATATATTACAGAGGAGTTAAAAGAATTAGAAATTAAAATTTTAAATGCTAAAGATAAGATTCAGAGTATTGAAACAGAGTTATATTATGAATTAGTTTCATCTATCATTCCTTCAATGGCTCAACTGCAAAATAATATCGATATTATAGCTAGAATGGATTCTTTAATATCTTTCAGTCATATTTCTGTTAAAAACAACTATTGTAAACCTATTGTTAATGAGAGTTATTCGATTGATATTAAAAATGGTAGACATCCTGTTATTGAATCCCAATTACAAAATAAAGGTGACTATATCGAAAATAGTATTTATTTAGATAACGCTACTCAACAGATTATTATGATTACCGGGCCTAACATGTCTGGTAAATCTGCTATACTTCGTCAAACTGCACTTATTATTTTAATGGCGCAAGTTGGTTGTTTTGTTCCGGCTGAATCTGCAGAAATTGGTATAGTTGATAAATTATTTACTAGAGTAGGGGCATCGGATAATATTTCTCAGGGTGAATCTACGTTTATGGTAGAAATGAATGAAACTGCTAGTATCTTGAATAATTTATCTAGTAGAAGTTTAATTTTATTAGATGAAATTGGACGTGGCACTAGCACTTTTGATGGTGTCTCTATAGCTTGGGCTATTGCGGAGTATTTACATGAGTGTACTGACAAGCCTAAAACTTTATTTGCTACTCATTATCATGAATTAAATAAAATGGCAGATAAATTTAAAGGTATCAAAAATTTCAATGTTTCTGTCCAGGAAATGAATAATGAGATTGTTTTTCTTCGAAAATTAAAGCAAGGTGGAGTTGAGCATAGTTTTGGTATTCATGTAGCACGGATGGCCGGGATGCCTAAATCTGTACTTGCTCGTGCAAAAGAAATACTCATTACTCTGGAGTCAAGTAGAACATCAAAAAAAATGACTAATTTAAAAAATCAATATCAATTGAGTTTTATTCAACTAGATGATCCGATAATAGAGGAAATTAAAATAGAGCTGATGGATATTGACATTGATAATTTGACTCCTGTCGATGCATTAATGAAATTAAATGAAATAAAAAGAAAAATAGGATTAAAAAAATCAAATTAATTAAATTTTTCTCTTGAGAAAAAAGTCATTATATTTGCGTGCTTAAGCGAGTGTAGCTCAGGGGTAGAGCATCACCTTGCCAAGGTGAGGGTCGAGGGTTCAAATCCCTTCACTCGCTCTTTTTTTCTTGCCCA
>PBKX01000011.1 GCA_002722215.1 Flavobacteriales bacterium
GGAGATTGTTTAAATGATTCTGATAGTGATGGTATTTGTGATGAATTAGAAGTGTTAGGTTGTACAGATCCTGCTGCATGTAATTATAATCCTACTGCAACTGATGAAGATGGGACATGTATAGTGCCTATAGGTTGTGAAACTTGTCAGGATGGAAATATAGTTGATAATGATGCTGATGGTGATGGAGTATGTGATGTTGATGAAATAGCAGGTTGTCAAGATTCTACAGCATGTAATTATAATGAGAACGCTACAGATGATGATGCTTCTTGTATTTATGTTATAGATATATATGGAGTTGATTATTTAGATTGTAATGGAGATTGTTTAAATGATTCTGATGGTGATGGAGTTTGTGATGAGATTGAGGTTTTAGGTTGTACAAACCCATTATATTTAGAGTATGATGCATTAGCAACAGATGACGACGATTCTTGTTTAACTCTTTTATTGGATGGTTGTACTGATTCATTAGCTTGTAATTATAATCCAAATGCAACAGATGATGATGGTTCGTGTACTTATCCAACAGAAACTTACTTAGATTGTAATGGTGATTGTGTAACAGACACAGATGGAGATGGTATTTGCGATGAATTAGAAATACCAGGATGTACAGATTCTACGGCTTGTAATTATGTTGAAACAGCAACAGATGATAATGGTTCATGTTCTTTCCCTGTGGATATATATGGATTTGATTATGTAGATTGTGATGGTGTTTGTTTGAATGATACAGATGGAGATGGAGTTTGTGATGAAGCGGAAATTTCTGGTTGTACAGATTCTGAAGCATGTAATTATAGTGCTGATGCAACAGATGAAGATGGATCTTGTACTTATCCAGCAGAAACTTATTTAGATTGTGATGGAGTTTGTTTAAATGATACAGATGGCGATGGTGTTTGTAATGAGATTGAAGTTGTAGGTTGTATAGATATTGAAGCATGTAATTATAATGAATTAGCAACGGATTTAGATGATTCATGTACTTATCCAGAAGAGATATATTTAGATTGTAATGGTGATTGTATAGATGATGCAGATGGAGATGGAGTATGTGATGAGCTTGAGATTTTGGGCTGTACAGATGTTTCAGCATGTAATTATAATTTGTTAGCAACAGAAGATGATAATTCATGTGAATATGATACATGTGCTGACTGTACAGATCCAGAAGCATGTAATTACAATCCAAACGCCACCATAGGTCTTGATAATTGTGAATACCCTCCGGTTGGCTACAATTGTGCAGGTGAATGTGATAGTGATATAGACGGAGATGGATTGTGTGATGTGAACGATATTTGTCCAAATGATCCAAACAATGATGCAGATGGAGATGGTATATGTGATGATATTGATTCTTGTCCTGATGATCCAATTAATGATCCAGATGGAGATGGAGTATGTGATGTTGATGAAATTTTGGGTTGTACAGATCCAGAAGCATGTAATTATGATTTATTAGCTACAGAAGAAGATGGTTCATGTGAATATGCAGTTGGTTGTGATTATTGTTCTGGAGACACAGATGGCACAGGAGTCATTGTTGATGGAGACACAGATGAAGATGGAGTATGTGACTATAATGAAATTTTGGGTTGTACAGATCCAGAAGCATGTAATTATGATTTGTTAGCTACAGAAGAAGATGGTTCATGTGAATATGCTATTATTTGGTATCTAGATATTGATGGTGATGGTGATGGCGATTTTAATGATGGTGAAATAATATCTTGTGATCAGCCAGATGGATATGTAGATAATAATAATGAAAATGTTTCTTATCCAAATTCAGATGGCTCTTGTTGTCGTGGTGATAATATTGACTTAGAAGATGTTGGTAGTTTAGTAGAATTCAAGGTATATCCAAATCCAACACAATCATTCATAAATATTGATTATAGTGGGGGGGGCGAGAGTTTTAGTGTACATATTTATAATGCTGTTGGGGAATTAATTTTTATTAAACAATATAACTCCTTAGATTCTGTAGGTGTTCAAATAGATGTTAGTGGTTATGCATCAGGATTTTATCAAGTTAATTTATTGACAAGAGATGCTTATATGAATAGGATGGTGATTGTTAAGTAATTATTTTAACAGCCAGCTAGAGGATTGTATTTTTTCGCCTAACCCATCGATTAGTTTAATATTTAGATTTTGACAAATATCTTTTTCTGGTATTTTTTCATTGTTTTGATCCCCTCCGTTTGCAAAAGCCAGACTATACTTGTCTCCGTAATTTTCATAGATTTGCTTGATAGTCTGTCTAACTGTTTTGTCTTTGTCTATAGATAAGATAGCTTTATTTACTATTCTAAGGCTTGAAACAATAAGTAGTCGCTCTGCCTCATCTTGAAACTCTTTAGAGCCTTTTAGTTTGCGTTGGTAATCAGAATTAACTATGACAAATAATACATCCCCAGATGATTTTGCTTTTTCAAAATACTCTAAATGACCTTTGTGTAGCGGATTAAAATATCCAGAAACAATAATTGCATTTTTATTCATTTTACTTATATATATTGATTTATATTTGATTGTTCTAATTTACTCATTCCTGGACATCCACATCCACGTTTTTTAGTAGTAGCACATGATGAGATAATAGTTAGAAGCAAGAGAAAAATAAAAAATGTAAAAATAGATCTTTTCATTGTATCATAAATATAGTTATTTTTATTCCATATATGGAATTTTTTGTTACAACAGGTCGTTATATTTTATTCTTGAAAAATGTTTTTTTTAGATTGGAAAGTCGACGTGTTTATTTTCCAAAAATTATTCAAGAGATACATGAGCTTGGTATGTCTTCAATAGGGTTTGTTTCTTTTATTTCAATATTTGTTGGTGCTGTTGTAACTCTCCAAGTGGCATATAATTTAGAAAACCCATTATTACCAACCTATTTAATTGGGTTAAGTAGTCGAGATTCTCTTGTTTTAGAATTTTCTCCCACTATGATTAGTCTTGTATTGGCAGGCAAAATCGGATCTAATATAGCCTCTTCTTTAGGAACTATGCGAGTTACTGAACAAATAGATGCATTAGAGGTAATGGGTATTAATTCCGCTTCATATTTAGTTTTGCCTAAAATTATTGCGGTTATGTTCATTAATCCATTTCTAATCATTCTAAGTATCGCGCTTGGTCTGGTTGGGGGATGGCTTGCTGGTAATATTACGGGGATTTGTCCCACTGAAGATTTTTTAGTAGGAGTTCAATATGAATTTATTCCATTTAATCTTGCTTATTCATTGCTAAAAACAATCATATTTGGTTTTATTATTACGAGTGTTTGTGCATTTTTTGGATATACAACAAAGGGCGGCGCTCTTGAAGTTGGACAGTCAAGCACTAAAGGTGTTGTTTACACTAGTATCTTGATTATTATTTTTAATTATTTCATTACAAGTTTATTATTAAGTTAATTATGATTGAAGTAAAAAATATTAATAAGTCATTTGCGGATAAAAAGGTTTTAAATAATTTTTCCGGCTATTTTGAAACTGGCAAAATGAATCTTATTATTGGGAAAAGTGGCTCTGGTAAGACTATGGCTGTGAAGTGTATGCTTGGTCTTTTTTCAGTAGACTCGGGGGATATTTTATTTAATGGTCGAGATTTTATTAATATATCAGAATATGAAAAGACAAAAATTAGACAGGAAATAGGCATGGTGTTTCAAGGCGGTGCATTATTTGATTCTATGACTATAGAGGATAATATTATGTTCCCTCTAAAAATGTTTTCAGGATTGAATATAATAGATATGATAGATAGAGTTAATTTTTGTTTAAATAGGGTAAATTTAAAAAATGTCAACACATTATTCCCCTCAGAGTTAAGTGGCGGTATGCAAAAGAGGGTAGCTATTGCTCGTGCTATTGCTCTAAAGCCGAAGTATTTATTTTGTGATGAGCCTAATTCCGGTTTAGACCCTAGTACTGCAACCGTAATAGATAATTTATTAAAAGAAATAACTTATGAATATAATATTACTACGGTAATAAATACGCATGACATGAATTCTGTAATGGAAATAGGGGATAATATTGTTTATATTGAAGATGGAAAAAAAGAATGGGAAGGAGATAAGCGAAATTTCCTTTCATCTGGAAATAAAAAATTAAATGAATTCATATTCTCATCTAAGTTGTTTAAAAAGCTAAAATCTGCTATATAATATTTGACAAATAAAAAAGCCCAACAATTGTTGGGCTTTTTTATAACAATATCAATTATTGTCGATTACTCAATAATTACCTTCGTAGTTTGAGTTGCTGCACTATTTGACAACTTAACAAAGTAAATTCCTTTATCTAAATCAGTAAGATCCAACATAGTGTTAGAGGAAATACTTTTGTTACAAACCACTTTTCCAAGCATGTCATTTATTTCAAGATTAAATTGACCTTGCTCATCTAATTCGATATTTAACATACCATTCGATGGGTTTGGATAAATATTTAATCCAGCAATTTTATTTTCATCAACTCCAACAGATTCACCTGTGATTAATCTTATTGCAGCAGCATTACCATTGCTATATACTTGATCACCAGGAATATAAATCATACTTAGGTATGATGGTTGAGGAACAGTTTCATCATCTAAAATATAAATATCACTTTCATTACCATTGCTGTACATTTCTACAGAAATATAATATGCATTTGGTGAAAGGTAAACTGGTGATGAAAATGGCACTGTAATAAAACCATTTGCAACATCACTCTCAGTTACTAAGTAAAAATCCGTTTGATCTATTACATCAGTAGGATCAAAGCTTTCTGATGATAGAAGCGAAGTGTCTCTAATGGCAACTACTAATTCTCCCCCAGCAACTGTTGCTGGAGTGCTATATCCATATGAATCTAGCATAATTGTAGCACCCGCTACATTTGTTCCTGCAGAAATATCATAATATGACATCATCATAAAGCCATCGCTACCATCAAGGAATGATCCTGTTCCCATTCTAGTGTAGTCGGCATTACTATAAACGCCTAGTCCGTCAGATGAGTAAATGTTATCTGTAAATGCAAATTCTCTTACGGCACTATTATCACCAAACGATTCTCCATTCTCATTATCTCCATCACTTGAAGCAGTAAATGTTGCTGTATAAACTCCTGGTGTAGGGCTCATGCCTACATCCTTTGAGAAATAAACGATTTGATCTGTTGCTACTGGTCCAGAAATTGTGGTGCTTAGATCTAAATATCCTTCAGTGTCCAGTCCGTACATGTCATCTTCTCCAAAATCAACTGAAGCAACATTGTAGTTTGATTCATCTACAACATCCATTGACATCATCACGTTAGTTTGATCTGCATATCCAAAGTTAAATACTTGTCCTGCACAATTGACTGTGTTGCCAATTTGTCCAGTTGGAACTCTACCATATTCTTCACCTGTTCCATTGTGAGATACAACACCATAGTCTAGTGAGATGTCATCTGCTGGCTGTTCAGCAACACATACTCTATCTATAAACCAAGCATACCCCCATGTCCCAGTCCAATTGAATCTTACCCAAACTTGTGATTGCCCTGCAGCTGCCTCAGTAATATTGATTCTTCTAGTTGCCGGGTTTCCAGTATTTGCTTGAACATCGCCAGAAATATCTGGAAAAAGTTCATAAATTCCATTTGCTGGATCAGCTTCTGTGGTTGGGTCTAAGTTAGTTGGGAAAGTCCCATCTGTACTAACGACCAAGAAACATCTTTCAGTGCTATAGCTTTGATACCATGTATCAAACTCTACAATTACATTATTATAATTAGAGCAGTCTACAGGATTAGCCATTGTTAACCAAGAATCTTCTGTTTCAGTTCCCCCTTCTTCGCCACCATATTCATCAGAGTCTAACATTGCATAATAGCCATCAGCTGAATCTATAGCATCAATTGGATAAAAGCCACCACATTCTAAATTCTGTCCAATTTCCCAGTCTAATGAGCAGTCATTTGAATCGTGGTCAGTAACCCACTCACTAGCATTAGTGAAGTCACTTTCCCAAATACAATCTATTGCTCTAGGTTGTATTTCAAAATTTACTTGTGATTGAACCCTTGGTTCACTTTTCATTTTTTTAGCGGTTATATTTGAGCTTGACTGCCCAAACGACATCGCAATTAATAAAAAAGCAAAAAATAAAGTAATAATTCTTTTCATATTCAGTTTTTTTAGTTGTTAATTTTTAATTGTATTCACTATTTACGTTCACAGTAAAATAGGGACACAAAGATACGATTTTTTTGTCTATTTATGAGGGAATTAAGTCCTTTTTTTCTATATAAGCATCTATAGAAGCACAAGAACACATTAGGTTTCTATCTCCTTGTACTTCATTGATTCGTCTTACCGTAGGCCAATATTTGTTTTCTAATGTCCATTTTGTTGGAAAAACTGCCTCCTTTCTTGAGTATGAATAGCTCCACTGATCGCTAACAATTAACTCTTGTGTGTGTGGGGCATTTTTTAAAATATTATTTTGTGGATCTTTCACATCCATAATTTCTTTTTTTATCAAATGCATTGCTTCATAAAATCTATCTAAAGATTGTTTGCTTTCACTTTCCGTTGGTTCAATCATGAGTGTCCCTGCAACGGGGAATGATACAGTAGGTGCATGAAAACCATAATCCATTAATCTCTTTGCAATATCAGCCACATTAATATTCTGATCTTTAAAAACTCTACAATCTAGAATCATTTCGTGAGCTACTGTTCCGTTTTTTCCTTGATATAAAATACTAAAATCTTTTTCTAATAAATGCTTTAAATAATTAGCATTTAAAATGGCAATTTCTGTGCATTTTTTTAAACCTGGAGATCCTAACAGTTTAATGTAGGCATATGAGATTGTTAGTATTAATCCACTTCCCCAAGGGCTCGAAGATATAGATGAAATCCCGTGTTTGCCACCATAATCCACTACAGCGCTTTTTGGAGTGAAACTTTTTAAATGCTCGGCCACTGCAATTGGACCCATTCCAGGCCCACCACCACCGTGAGGAATTGCAAATGTTTTATGTAGATTTAGGTGACAAACATCACAACCTATTTTTTTAGGGTTGGTTAGTCCAACTTGTGCATTCATATTTGCACCATCCATATAAACTTGTCCACCTGCCTCATGAATCAGTGAGTTTATTTGTATGATTTTTTCTTCAAAGACACCGTGTGTTGATGGGTATGTAATCATTAATGCGGCAAGGGTTTTTTGATGTATTTCTATTTTTTCTCGTAAATCTAAAATGTCAATATTGCCATATTGGTCACATTTTATAATAACAACTTTCATGCCAGCCATTATTGCGCTTGCTGGATTAGTACCATGTGCTGAAGAAGGTATTAGGCATATGTCTCGATGTTTATCGCCGTGAAACTCATGATATTTTTTAATCACCATTAAGCCAGCATATTCTCCTTGGGCACCTGAATTAGGCTGTAGAGAAACAGCACTCATTCCGGTAATTTTACATAATGCTTCTTCTAATTCATGAAACAGAATATGGTAGCCTCTAGCTTGATTTAAGGGTGCAAAAGGGTGGATGTTTGAAAAATCGGAAGAACTTAAAGAAAATAATTCAGCGGCTGCATTTAGTTTCATTGTACATGAGCCCAAAGGAATCATTGAATGTGTTAATGATAAATCTTTATTTTCTAATGATTTAATATATCTCATTAATTCTGTTTCAGAATGATATGAATTAAAAACATCATAATTAAGAAACTCAGATGTTCGCACTAATTGGTCAGGAATGTTATTTTTTTGATGATCAATTTGCGTAATTTCTCTCAAAATTTTATCTTCATTTGGGCAGTTTTTTGCTTTGATAAATACTTTCAAGATATCTTCAATATTTTGTATATCATCTTTTTCATCAATACTTATTGATAATGTATTGTCAGAAATATAATTAAAATTCATTTTAGCATCTTCTGCGTAGACCTTAATGCTTTGGATTGAAATTTCTCCCGTTTGAATTAATATAGTGTCAAAAAAAGATGTGTTTATTTGCTCATATCCGAGTTCTTGTAATGCCCTTGAAAGAATTGACGCGTAATAGTGAATATTTTGACCAATTTTCTTTAATTTTTTTGGACCATGATATACTGCATACATACTTGCCATGACAGCTAATAATACTTGAGATGTGCATATGTTTGAAGTTGCTCTTTCTCTTTTTATATGTTGCTCTCTAGTTTGTAATGCCATTCTATATGCTTTCTTTCCATCAACATCGAATGATAATCCAATTATTCTACCGGGCACAGACCTTTTAAATTCCGATTTTGTTGCAAAATATGCAGCATGCGGGCCTCCATATCCTAGTGGGATCCCAAATCTTTGAGAAGATCCAACCACAATATCTGCTCCGAATTCTCCTGGAGGCTTTAATACGGATAAACTTAATAAATCAGCTGCTACTGTTATTAAGGCATCGTTCATATGGGCTTTTTGTATTAATCCTTCATAATCTTCAACTAGCCCATGTTTTTGAGGGTACTGGACTATTCCTCCAAATACATTCTCATTAAATACAAATTGATTATGATCCATGATCTTCAATTTTATTCCTAGAGAATGAGATCTAGTTTTTAAAATATCAATAGTTTGTGGGAAACACTCATTAGATACTAAAAATGTACTTGCATTTACATCTTTTTTTTGCTTGGATCTTAGTTGATAACTCATGGTCATTGCCTCTGCAGCAGCGGTCCCTTCATCTAATAGAGACGCATTTGTGATTTCCATTCCTGTGAAATCAGTAATGAGGGTTTGAAAGTTAAATAAAGCCTCTAGTCTTCCTTGAGAAATTTCTGCTTGATAAGGAGTATATGCAGTGTACCATCCTGGATTTTCTAAGATGTTTCGTTGAATTACACCGGGCAATATGTTATTATAATATCCAAGCCCAATATAGCTTCTATATGTTTTATTTTTTCTGCCTAATTTAGTAATATGTTCTAAATAACGAGTTTCACTCATTGGACTTCCAATATCTAAATCTTTCATACATCGGATATCCTTTGGAATTGTTTTATCAACTAATTCATCAATAGTTTTTAAATCTAATTGGTGTAACATAGATTTAACATCACTTTTTCTTGGCCCTATATGACGATTAATAAAATCAGTTTCTGGTAGCATGTGTTAAAATTAGTATTTTATAATAATTTTTCAATTAAAAATATGCATCATTTTTATGTAATTTCGTTATTGTATTTTTTTGAATATTTATGTCCATTATGAAACACGTTTTATCATTTTATTTAAATAGTAATATTTTTGTTGCTTTTTCTGCCTTTTGTTTATATAAAGTTTCAGAAATACTATTTGATATTCAAAATTATCAAATAGCTTTATTTGTCTTTTTTTCAACATTATTTGCATATAATTACATGCGATCTTCATTTTTATCACAAACTATAAACTCTTCTTTTAAAATAGAGTCAAGCAAAATTAATAATGGATTACTGTTGTCACTCTCTGCTTTAGCAAGTATATTGATTTCTATTTTATTAGGGTTAAAATTTATTCAGTTGTTATTCCTCCCAATTGTTATTAGTGCTCTCTATCCTTTATCGTTTACTATTCATAATATTAAATTTAGTTTGCGAGATGTGCCCTTTTTAAAAATTTTCATTATAGCATTTGTGTGGTCTTATGTAACATTATTACTTCCTGCTTTATATTTAGGTGTTGAAATAAATTATTTTTTAATCAGCAACTTTTTACAAAGATTTTTGTTTATCCTCGCTATTTCTATTCCGTTTGATATTAGAGATTTTAAAATTGATAGAATGAAAACAATTCCTAACACTATAGGAGTTGAAAACTCTAAATTTTTTGCTTGGTTTTGTTTAGTTGTACTTGATTTATTATTAATTATAGATCTTGTTTATAATGATATTACAATCCCTTTTTTTATTGCGGTATTTTGCAGTATTGAATTATGTGCTTTGTGTATATATTTTGCAAACTCGGAAAGGCCCCATGTATTTTATTCTTTTTTTGTTGAAGGTCTTTCAATAATTATGTATTTATTTGTATTAATAGCACTTATGTTTTAATTTTCTTAAAGATGAAAAATAAATTTGATATTTCCTTTGCTAGAAGTCTGGATGAGAAAGATCCTTTGTCTAAATATAGAGAGGAGTTTTATATCCCACAACATAACAATGTAGATGCAATTTATTTTACAGGGAATTCTTTAGGTGCGCAGCCCAAGAATTATGACTATTACTTGAATCAAGCACTAGCAGATTGGAAATTACTTGGTGTTGAAGGTCATTTTGGAGGTAAAAGCTCTTGGTTTGATTATCATAAAAATTTAACAAAGGATGTTTCTGAACTTGTTGGAGCTAAAGAAACTGAAGTTGTTACGATGAATGCATTATCAGTAAATTTACATTTATTATTAACCTCATTTTATCAACCAACAAAAAAAAAATATAAAATTCTATGTGAGCCAAATCTTTTTCCTTCCGATTTATATATTTTAAGAAGCCAAGTTGAATTAAAAGGTTTTAGTGCTGATGAGGCGATTGTCTTTTTACCTACTAATGATGATGGAGTTTGTTTGGAAGACGATATATGGAATACTATAGAAGCTAATTCTGATGCGTTGGCAATGATTTTTATCGGAGGTGTTAACTACTATACTGGGCAAGTTTTTGATATTAAAAAAATAACTACTATAGGCCATAGATACGACATAATTGTTGGTTTTGATTTAGCCCATGCTGTTGGTAATATCTATTTAGATTTACACAATTGGAATGTAGATTTTGCAGCATGGTGTTCGTATAAGTATTTGAATTCAGGGCCTGGTAATGTGTCCTCAGTTTTTATACATCAAAATCAAATTAATAAAAAGCCATTTCGTTTAGCTGGTTGGTGGGGTCATGATTCAAAAAATAGATTTGCTCTTCAGGATAAATTTGAACCTATTAATACAGCAGAAGGATGGCAATTGTCTAATGCTCCAGTTTTTGGCATGTCTATATATAGAAGTTCTATCAAAATATTTAATGAAATAGGGATGAAAAACTTAATAGCTAAAAGGATTAAGTTAATCACTTATTTAGATGATGCAATTGAGTCATTTAATGCATTGTCAAAAATAAATTTAAAAATTATTACACCTGGCAAACCGGAAAAACGAGGTTCTCAATTATCTATTTTAATTAATCGAGATGGTGAAAAAGTATATAAAAACTTGAAAGATTGTGGTGTTTATGTAGATTGGCGTGAGCCAGATGTTATGCGAATAGCACCGGTTCCACTCTATAATTCTTTTGAGGATATTGCAAGATTTTATCATATTTTATTTAAATGTATTTGAAAAACAAAAAAATCAGTATTATCGGAGGTGGATTAGTAGGTAGTTTGCTTTCTATTTATATGAGTCAATATGGTGCAGAGATATCTGTTTTCGATAAAAGATCAGATATTAGATTAAATAAGAGTGATGCAGGTCGGTCTATTAATTTGGCTTTATCGAATCGAGGAATAAAGGCTTTAAAGGAGGTTGGTATTGCTCAAAAAATTATGTCAATCTCTATGCCTATGTATAAGCGGATCATGCATGGCAGGAATGGCGATTTAACGGAACAGCCATATGGTAAAAAAGACCAGGCGATATACTCTGTTTCAAGAAAAAAACTCAATGCTAAGTTAATGGACCTGGCTGAAGAAAAATCTGTTAATTTTCTTTTTCAAAAACAATGTGTTAATATAGATGTTAGAAATACTACATTAGAATTTGTTGACAATTCTTTTTTAGAATCAGATTTAATTGTTGGATCGGATGGTGCAGGCTCAGTAATTAGAAAGGCTCTTTCAAATACTTTCCAGGACTTTGAGGTAGTTGAAGAATTTATTGAACATGGTTATAAAGAATTAAGCATTCCGGCCAATAATGATGGTTTACATAAATTGTCTAAAGATGCTTTACATATATGGCCAAGAGACTCATTTATGTTAATAGCTTTGCCAAATCTAGATGGCACATTTACATGTACACTTTTCTTCCCCATTAAGGGTCAACTTTCATTTGCTTCATTAGTCAACAAATTAGATGTAGATGCATTTTTTTCAAAAGAATTTAATGATGTTCAAAAAATGATCCCTAATCTTTCAGACCAGTACTTCAAAAACCCGGTTTCTCCTTTAGGTTTAGTGAGATGTAATACTTGGCAAAAAAATAATACTTTTTTAATAGGTGATGCTTGTCACGCTACTGTTCCATTTTATGGCCAAGGTATGAATGCAGGTTTTGAAGATTGTTATTTATTGCATAATTATATTGTCAAAAATAATGGACTAAATATGGAAAATGTACACAATTTCTTTAATCAACGTATTATTGATACTAGTGCTATGCAAGATTTATCAATAAGTAATTTTCTTGAAATGAGAAAAAAAACTACTAGTAAGTCATTCCTTTTGCAAAAACAAATTGAATCTTGGTTTTCGGAAAAATATCCAGATAAATGGAATCCGCTATATTCAATGGTTACGTTTAGTGATATTCCTTATAGTGTTGCTTTAAAACGAGGTAAAACACAAAATGATATTATGCAAAAAGTGATGAAAAAGAACAAGTTGGTTGAAAATTTTTCTCATCAAGAATTAAATGATAAAGATATAGAGAAACAAATTCTAAAACTTCTTTAGTTACTTTAAAAAAGGGTTGTGTTTTTTTTCAAATCCTATATTCGTATTATTCCCATGTCCACACAATACTTCGATATTGTCATCAAGCGTAAATAATTTTGTTTTAATACTCTTTATTAAATCATTGTGATTTGATCCTGGCAAGTCTGTTCTACCTATACTCATAAAAAATAGAACATCTCCGGCTATAATTTTCTCTTGATCAGTATTTAATAAACAAATGTGTCCAGGAGAATGTCCAGGTGTAAAAATCACCTTCCATATTGTATCACCGAGATAAATATTTTCATTTTCAGATATAAAGTCAACTTTTAATGGCGGTGGATCTAGCTGAACACCATAGAGTTTAGCAATTTCTGCAGCTTTTTCAAGAAGTGGAAGATCTTTTTTGTGCATTTTAGGTTTTAATTCATATTTATTGGCAATAAATTGATTTCCAAAAATATGATCTAAATGACAATGTGTATTAATTAATTCAACAGGCCTTAAGTTATTGTTTTTAATATAATTTTCGAGCATCTGTTTTTCCGCTTCGTTGCAACAGCCGGGATCAATAATCATACAATCTTTTTTTGAGCTAATTACATATGTGTTTTCTTGAAATGAGTTGAAAGTAAATTTTTGAATTTGCATCCCTTTAATTAAATTTATAGTATATCTTAAAAATATAAAATGTGAATCACGAAGATATTAAAAACGAAATAAAAAAAATCACAAAATCCATTTTTAAAGAAATAGTTACAATAAGAAGGTGGTTACATAAGAATCCAGAACTGTCTTTTGAAGAGGTAGAGACATCAAAATATATATGTAGTGTCTTGAAGAAACATAATATTGATTTTATTTCAAATTTTGGTGGCTATGGTGTTGTTGGATTAATTAAGTGTCAATCTCCAAATTCAAAAGTTATTGGTATACGTGCAGATATTGATGCATTGCCAATTCAAGAAAAAAATAATATATCATATAAATCGATAAACGATGGTGTTATGCATGCGTGTGGACATGATGTGCATACTGCGATTGGATTAGGGGTGGCGATTGTGTTAAATAAATTGAAACATAAATTAAAGGGAACCCTTAAATTTATTTTTCAGCCGGCAGAAGAAAAGTTGCCCGGGGGTGCATCTATTATGATTAAAGAAGGTGTATTAGAGAATCCTAAAGTGGACCAAATGTTAGCATTACATGTCTTTCCAGAATTTGAAGTTGGTAATGTTGGTTTTCAAGCAGGCAAATATATGGCTGCTTGTGATGAATTGTTAGTGACGATAACAGGCAAGGGAGGTCATGCTGCTTTGCCGGAAAAAGTGATTAACCCGATAACTCTCGCTGCTAGTATGATTGTTGATTTAAAAAAACATATATATAATTTATCCAATGGGAATAACTATGTTTTAGAGTTTGGAGATTTTCATGCACATGGTGCTTCAAATGTTATTCCTGAACAAGCTGTTTTACAAGGAACCTTGAGAACCCTTGATGAGGACTTTCGAGCAAAAGTACACCGAGCATTGTTAGATTATGCTCATAGCATGAAAAAAAGATCTTCAGTTTCTTGTGATTTTCAAATAAAAAAAGGATATCCAACTTTATATAATAATCTAGAATTAACAGAAAATTGCAAAAAAATAAGCGAGTACTTTTTAGGGCCAAATGTAGTTCATCAACTAGGTATTAGAATGGCTTCCGAAGATTTCTCTTATTTTTCTCAAAAATGCCCATCTTGTTTTTTTAGGCTAGGTGTTGCTAATAAGAAAAAAAAGATCACTCACTTAGTGCACACTCCATATTTTAATATTGATGAGAATAGTATGGAATTAGGTGTTGGATTAATGAGTTGTTTAACTGTGTTTAATTTGCTAGATCTGAGAATAGTTTGATTTTCATTAATCGTAGTTCCTCTTCTTCATATTCATCTTCAAAATATATTCTTGCTTCATCTATTGAGTCATTATTTGCTTCATTAAGAAAATACTCATGTATCTCATCTTGTTGGAATTCATCTAAAATACTATTAATATGATAGTCGATATTAATTTTAGTTCCGGAATGAACAATGCTTTCTATTTCGCCAATTAGATCAGCCATACTGATTTTTTTTTGTTCCATGATATCTTCAAATGATAATTTCCTGTCGGCACTTTGAATAATGAAAATTTTTAAATCATTTTTTTTAGGCTTGGATTTAATGATATAGTCATCTACTTTGGCAATATTATTTTCTTGAACATGATGCTTGATGGCAGCAATGAATGCACCTCCATACTTTTTTACTTTACCATCTCCAACGCCCACAATACTCTTTAATTCTTGATCATTTATTGGGTATTGAATTGTCATCTCTTCTAGTGAAGGATCTTGAAATATGATAAAAGGTGGTATTTTTTTTTCTTTTGCAATGTCTTGTCTAATCTTTTTTAAGATAGAAAGTAATTTTAGATCAAAAGAAGGAATTTCTTTTTTTTCTTTTATATCTCGCTTTTCTTTTGTTTGTCTGCAGTTGTCACATTGCTTATTGCAATTTTTTTCATTATAGTTCTCCCCAAAATAATGGAGTAATATTTTTCTTCTGCATGTGTTTTCTTCAATATAGTTTACTATTTCATTTAGCAAATGATTATTCATTTCTTTCTCAGATCCAATTTTTTTGGAATTAAAGCTTTTAAATTTATCAACATCTTCTTTTTTATAATATAGAATACATTCTCCTTCTCCACCATCTCTTCCACATCTTCCAGTTTCTTGATAATAATTTTCTAAACTTTTTGGTAGATTATAATGAATAACGTATCTAACATCAGGTTTGTCAATGCCCATGCCAAATGCTATAGTTGCAACAACTACGTTTATTTTTTCCATTAAAAATTTATCTTGTGTTTCAATTCGAACATTTTTATCTAGTCCAGCATGGTATGGTAAGCTCTTAATATTGTTCAAATTGAGTATTTCGGAAATTTCTTCAGCGGTCTTTCGTGCTAGACAATATACAATTCCAGATTTACCGCTATTCGCTTTAATAAATTTAATTAAATCGCTGTTGATATTGTCAGGCTCACGTATTTCATAATAAAGATTTGGTCGATTAAAAGAAGAGATGAATAAATCACTATCTTCAATACCTAAGTTTTTGATTATATCTTTTTTAACTTTTTCGGTTGCTGTTGCAGTTAAAGCAATTAAAGGAGTGGTTTTATTATTAATTTCTTTAATTGTTGTTTTTAATTTTCTGTACTCCGGTCTAAAATCGTGACCCCATTCAGAAATGCAATGAGCTTCATCTATAGCAAAAAATGAGATTTCACATTTCTTTAGAAATTCCAAATTTTCTTTTTTGTTGACTGTTTCGGGGGCCACAAATAATAGTTTAGTTTCTCCATTTAGTACCAATTTTTTCACCCTCTCTTTTTCAATTTTAGATAGAGATGAGTTAAAAAAATGTGCAATATTTTCATTTTCTGCATAACTCCTAATTGAATCAACTTGATTTTTCATTAATGCAATTAATGGAGAAATAATAATTGCCACACCGTCAAGAATGATCGCTGGCAATTGATAGCATAATGATTTACCGCCTCCGGTTGGCATTACTACAAAAGTGTTTTTCCCACTTATAATTGATTGAATTGCTTTTTCTTGATTTCCTTTAAATTTCTTGAATCCAAAAAAATCCTTTAAACATATATGTATTTTTTCATGGACGTTTTCCATTCCTAAATGAGATTTGTATTTAAAATACAATTAATTTTGTGTACATTAAGTTAATTATTTTTTTTAGATTTTGAATATGAAAAAGCATTTGAATATTATTGAAATAGCTAAAAATTTAATTAATGAACAATCTATCTCTCTAAATAGTCTTCAACATAGAATTAATGATAATTTTCAGAAAATCATTGAATTAATTGCTTCTAATTCTGGGAGATTAGTTGTTATTGGACTCGGTAAAAGTGGAATAATAGGCAAAAAAATTGTTGCTACATTAAATTCAACAGGTACTTTGGCATCATTTATACATGCCAGTGATGCGCTTCATGGTGATTTAGGTAACATTAATCATAATGATATTGTATTATTTATTTCTAAAAGTGGCAATACAGAGGAGTTAAAAAAACTTATGCCTTTGATTGAAAATATGGGATTGGAAACTATTGTTATGACAGGTAATCTAGACTCATATTTGGCATTAAGATGTAGATTCATATTAGACGTTTCTGTAATTAAGGAGTCTTGCCCAAATAATTTAGCTCCCACCACGAGTACCACCATGCAATTAGTGATGGGTGATGCACTAGCTATTAGTTTGTTGAAAATTAAAAATTTCACTCAACAAGATTTTGCTAAACTTCATCCAGGCGGGGTTTTAGGGAATAGGTTAAATTTAAGAGTGAATGAATTATGTGACAGGAATAATAGGCCGTCTGTTTTGTTAGATGATGATTTAGAAAAAGTTATCATAGAAATATCTTCGAAAAGATTAGGCGCAACAGTAGTCCTTAATAATAAAAAAATATCGGGAATTATTACGGATGGAGATCTGCGGAGAATGTTAGAGAAAAACCAAGAGATAAAAAAAATAAAAGCTAGAGATCTCATGAGTCTTAACCCTAAAATTATTGATAAGGACGATTTAGTCTATGAAGCATTTAGTAGAATGAAACAATATAGTATTACCCAATTAGTTGTTGTGTCAAAGCATGATTATGTTGGCATTATACATTTACATGATATTCTTAAGTATAATATTTTTTAAAATATGAAGATAAAAGATCAAAAAAAACAATCTTTTCTTTCTCATTTAGAAGATCTTCGTTGGCATTTAACCCGATCTTTAATTGCTGTATTTATAGGTTCTTTACTAGTGTTTTTAAATAAGTCCTTTGTATTTGATAATATATTATTTGCATGTAAGCATAATGATTTTCCAACATATATTTTTTTATGTAATCTTTCTGAAAGACTATGTATAAAAGACATGCCATTTATCTTAATGAATGTTGAGATGGCGGGTCAGTTTACCATGCATCTTTTAGTTGCTTTTGTGGGTGGTATTATTATAGCTTTTCCTTATGTATTATTTGAAATTTGGTCTTTTGTTTCACCTGCTTTATATAAAAATGAAAAAAAAACATCTATTGTAATTTTTATATTTTCATTTTTTCTTTTTCTTTTGGGTGTTTTATTCGGGTATTATATTATTATCCCATTTTCGATTAATTTTTTAAGCGCTTATTCTATTAGTAATTCAATTGAGAATAATATTCATTTCATATCTTTTATAAAAACTATTACCACCCTTATCTTAACAACAGGATTTTTGTTTCAATTACCTTTGGTTGTTTATTTTTTAACTAGATTTAATTTCATTAATGCAGCACAATTAAAACAATATAGACGGCACGCTTTCGTTGTTATCTTAATTATGGCATCTATTTTAACGCCTCCGGATGTTTTTAGTCAGGTCTTAATCGGTTTGCCAATATTTATTTTATATGAATTTTCAATTTTGGTTGCTATGCTAACCTCAAAAAAGAATGGAATTAATAGCTAGTCATTTAAAGAAAAAATATGGTCAAAGATATGTTGTCAATGATGTATCTATTCATTTAAAAAGGGGGGAGATTGTTGGATTATTAGGCCCCAATGGTGCTGGTAAAACAACTACGTTCTATATGCTTGTTGGACTTATTAGATCTTTTGAGGGCAGTGTTTATATTGATAAATTAAATATTTCTAGTGATCCTATGCATATAAGGGCAAGAAAAGGCCTCGGTTATTTGCCTCAACAACCTTCTGTCTTTACTAAAATGTCAGTTCAGGATAATATTATTACTGTACTTGAAACATTAGATATGAATGAAAATGACCAAAAAAATCAATTAGAAATAATATTAGAAGATTTCGGATTAGGTAAAATTAGATATACACGAGCTGACTTATTGTCTGGAGGTGAAAGAAGGCGAGTTGAAATTGCTAGATCAATTTCTATGAACCCAAAATTTATTTTATTAGATGAACCTTTTGCAGGTGTTGATCCAATTGCGATTCAAGATATTCAGAATATGGTTAAAAAATTAAAAGACAGGAATATTGGTGTTTTAATTACAGATCATAATGTGAGGGAAACTTTATCCATTACTGACAGGTCTTACCTATTATATGATGGCAAGATTTTAAAATATGGGAATACAAGCGAATTAGTTAATGATGCTGAGGTTAGAAAATTATACTTGGGAGATAATTTTAAGTTTTAATTAGATTCGAAAATTTTATAATTATACGCTTCAGTGATTTGATTCACTAATAGTTTATCACAAATATTTTCTATTGTTTTTTTTGCTTCATTTTGATTTGAACTTTCAACATTAAAAGTAATATGCTTACCTATTCTAATGTTAGAAATGTTTTCAATTCCAAGTTTTTTTGTATTATTTTCCACCGTTTTTCCCTGTGGGTCGAGTAATGCATCTTGTGGCATGATGTTTATTTTAACAGAAAACTTCATATTATTCAAATTATTAGTTTATTAGCTTAAATACACTTAATAAAACATAAATTAAGATCAGTATTGGTATCCCTGTAAAATTAAATAAATATATAATACAGATCGAAATAAAAATAAAAAATAATTTTTTTTTATCTTTTGTAAGTTCATCAAATCTTAAATTAAAGGTTCTAATTGGAGTAATTAATAAAATAGACATACTAACTATTAGTATCAAGATGGTGCATTGATTTATTAATATGGTTGAAATAAGTAAATTATTTTCCTGATTTTTAATTAATACTAGTGCTGAAAAAAGAAGTCCATTGACAGGGGTAGTAATTCCTGTAAAATACTTTTTCTGTGTTGTTTCAGAATTATATTTTGCTAATCTTAATGCTGAAAATATTGGGATTAACAATGTTGTATGCGAAAGAATTGGATTATCAAACTCGACATTAATAAAATTATACATTAATATGGCTGGTGCAATACCAAACCCTATAAAATCACTCAAGCTATCTAATTGTTTGCCAAATTCAGAACAAGTTTTTAAATAACGTGCGATAGTTCCGTCTAAAACATCTAAGAAAAGACATCCGAAAATTAAATATGACGCTACTTCGAATTGACCCTTAAAACTTGTAATGATTGATAGCAGCCCCAGGGCAAGGCTAGTTAAGGTAATAATGTGAGCAATATTTTTCTTCATTCCACTAAGAATATAGAATTATTTTATCTTTATTCAAATGTTTCAAAAAATAACTTTATCTATTCTTGCAGGATTTTTGCTTTTTATAAGCTGGCCTCCAATTTCACATTTTACTTTTTGTATTTTTATTGCATTTGTTCCCTTGTTAATCCTAGAGACGAGTGTAGCTAAAAAAGAATTGTCTATTTATAAATTTTTTGGATATATCTATTTAGCATTTTTTATTTTCAATGTATCTCTTACTTTTTGGATACGACATGCGCATTTTTCGGGTGCTTTGTTTGCTATTTTATGTAATTCGTTATTTATGACATTAGTTTTCTGTATATACTCAATGCTTAAAAATAGTAGTTATTGGCAAAATACAAGCTTCATGTTACCAATTTTATGGATTAGCTTTGAGTATTTACATTTAAATTGGGATTTAAGTTGGCCCTGGTTAACTGTCGGCAATGTATTTGGAAGTCACCCCGCTTGTGTTCAGTGGTATTCATATACAGGTGTTTTAGGAGGAACTTTATGGGTTTTTATAGTGAATTTGCTGTTTTTCAAATTATCTCAATGTAGGTTTAATTCCTATTTGAGAAATAGGAACTTTTTTCTTGTTCTTTTCTCTCTACTTTTACCTATAGGATTATCTTATTTAGTATATAATAAAGATCTTAATATATTGTCAAATACTCATATTGATGTCATGGTTGTTCAGCCTAATATTGATCCTTATACTGAAAAATTCTCTCTTTCTCAAACCGATCAAACTAATGCTCTATTGAATTTTATTTCTCCCAAATTAAATGATTCATTGGATTTTATAATATTGCCAGAAACATTTTTAACATCCCCAATATGGGCTCAGAGGATTCACAATAATATACATATAAAAAGTTTCAATAAATTAATTCATGAGTATAGTGATTTAAATATCATTGTAGGTGCCACAATATTAGATTTTTCTAAAAAAAGTCCCACGGCAAAACCATTATCAAATCATCAAAATCAATTTTATAAAGTATATAACTCTTCTTTACAACTCAATGATATTGGGGTGGATATGTATTATAAGTCTAAGTTAGTTCCTGGGGCAGAAAAAATGCCATTCCAAAATTTTCTGTACCCGATTTTAGGCGATAAAATTTTAAAAATTGGAGATTCAAATGTTGTAGGAAATTTTTCTAAACAAGATTCTGTTTCTATTTTTTCTTCTTCAAAGAATCATAAAACTGCTGCTATTGTTTGCTATGAGTCAATATATGGAGACTATGTGCGAAAATTTATTAATAAGGGTGCAGAAGGAATTTTTATTATTACAAATGATGGTTGGTGGAAAAATACAATTGGATATCAGCAACATCATATATATGCTAAATTGCGCGCAATAGAAACAAGAAGGTATATTGCAAGGTCAGCAAACACAGGAATTTCTTCAATCATTAATATATTTGGAGAAGTTAAATCTATGATTGATTGGGATCAAAAGGATATTATTCAATATGCCATGCCGTTATACAACCAAAAAACTTTTTATGTTAAGCATGGAGATGTTATCGGTAGAATTTGTTCTGTTTTGGCTGTTTTTATTTTATTATATTTTTTAGTTTCTAATAAACTTGGATTTTCACGTTAATTAAATAGTTAGAACTATTATTTTTGTAATCTAAATTTTATTTATATGAATTCATTTGATGTCATTGTTATTGGTTCAGGGCCTGGTGGATACGTTGCAGCAATACGTTGTTCACAATTGGGGATGAAGACAGCAATAATTGAAAAGTATCCAAATTTAGGCGGTACTTGTTTAAATGTTGGTTGTATCCCTTCAAAAGCATTATTAGAATCATCAGAGCATTTTTTTAAATCAAATCATGACTTTAAAGACCATGGGATTGAAATTTCATCAATCAAAATGAATATTAATCAAACCATGAGCCGAAAAGAAAAAATCTTGTCAGACATGCATCTTGGTTTAGATTTTTTGATGAAAAAAAATAATATTCAAATTTTTCATGGCCTAGGATCTTTTGTTGATGCAAATACGGTAGCTATTGTTAGTGAGAAAAAAAGCCATACTATAACCGGTAGTAATATCA
Source organism: Flavobacteriales bacterium (assembly GCA_002722215.1). Lineage (GTDB taxonomy): Bacteria > Bacteroidota > Bacteroidia > Flavobacteriales > TMED113 > SP256. Next base: position 21,990 of record PBKX01000011.1, read on the forward strand.
TTATAGCTACTGGCTCTAAGCCATTCTCATTGCCGTCTTTTAATTTAGATAAAACACGAATAATCACCTCTACAGAGGCCTTGTCCTTGAAAAAAATTCCTAACAAACTTATTGTGGTTGGTGCTGGTGTAATAGGCTTAGAACTGGGTTCTGTATACGCTAGAATGGGCTCTGAAGTGTCAGTGGTTGATGTTTCGCCGAATCTGCTTTCCGGTATGGACGTTAGCTTAGGTCGAGAGTTAAAAAAGGTTCTTATACGAGATTTGGGATTTAAATTTTACTTATCCCACCAAGTGGAAGGAATCAAAAATAATAATAAAGGTGTTGAGTTAATTGCCAAGTCTAATAACAAAGATAAATTAAATTTAAAAGGTGATATATGTCTAGTGGCTATAGGTAGAAAAGCTTACACTGAAGGTTTAAATTTACAAGCAATTGATCTAAAAGCATCAAAAACAGGTCAAATTGATGTAAATGATAAACTGCAAACAACTCAGCCTCATATTTATGCGATAGGGGACGTTGTTAAGGGGCCTATGTTAGCACATAAAGCCGAAGAAGAAGGAGTATTTGTAGCAGAGTGGATTGCTGGTCAAAAACCAGAAATTAATTATAATCTGATTCCGAATGTTGTTTATACTTGGCCTGAGGTGGCATCTGTTGGTTTGAGCGAGGAGGCGCTAAAGAATGCAAATATAGATTTTAAAACGGGTGTTTTCCCATTTAAAGCTAATGGTAGAGCAAAAATATCTATGGATACAGATGGGTTTATTAAAATTATTGTAGATGCAAAAAATGATGAAATATTAGGTGTGCATATGATTGGTCCTCGTTGTGCAGATTTAATATCAGAAGCAGTTGTCGCCATGGAATATAAAGCATCCGCTGAAGATATCGCTAGAATTACACATGCGCATCCAACTTTTAGTGAAGTCATGAAAGAAGCTGCGTTAGCTGCAACAGCCAATCGAGCATTGCATATATAGATAGGTGAATAAAGACTAATATTTTTCAATACTCTGGGGAAACAAAAAAAAACATATAATCTAATTTCTCAAACTTTATTTCGAGATCAATTAATAGATTACTTGAGAAGTTTTGATTCATTTGTTTTTTTGGATAATCATTCTATTGGTGATTCTAAATTTGATTTTTTAGCGGCATTTAATGTCAAGAAAGCATTAATTCATTCATTAGATCCATTTGATGATTTAGATATTTTTATTGACTCGTGTAATGATTGGATTTTTGGTTATTTAACTTATGATTTAAAGAATAAAATAGAAACATTATTTTCTGACAATTTGGATTACCAGCAATTTCCTAATCTTCATTTCTTTGTTCCAGAAATTATTATAAAAGTCATAAAAAAGAGCGTAGTATTTTTATATGATTCTAAGTATTTAGCAGAGGATATTGATAGAATATTTAATAAAATTTGTGAGTTGGAAATTGTGGAAACAAAAATAAGTCCAATTAAAATAAAGGCAAGGGTTAGTAAAGAAGATTATCTTAAAAATATTCTTTCTATAAAGAATCATTTGCAAAAAGGAGATATATATGAAATGAATTATTGTCAAGAATTTTATTGTGAAAATATAGTGTTAGATCCGTTTATGTTATTTTCTAAATTGAACAATATTTCACAAGCGCCATTTTCAAGTTTTTATAGAATAAATGATCATTTTTGTCTTTGTGTTAGTCCAGAAAGATTTTTAAAGAAAGAAGGTGATCAAATTATGTCTCAACCTATAAAAGGAACAATCAAAAGATTGGAGAATATTCTGCTCGATGAGAAAAATAAAGAGACCTTACTTAATAGTGCTAAAGATTTGTCTGAAAATGTCATGATTGTTGATTTAGTAAGAAATGATTTGTCAAGAATTGCTAAAAAAAACAGTGTTAATGTTGATGAACTAGCTGCTTTATATAGCTATACGGATGTTCATCATTTAGTTTCTTCAATTTCATGTCAGTTAGCCGATGATAAAAGCATTGTAGATGTTTTAAAGGCACTATTCCCAATGGGATCTATGACAGGTGCTCCTAAGATTAGATCGATGCAATTAATTGAAAAGTATGAAGATACATTGAGAGGTTTATATTCGGGCTCAATTGGTTATATTANTCCTAAAAAAGATTNTGATTTTAATGTTGTTATCCGTTCAATTTTTTATAATAAACAAAGTTTTTATCTTTCTTTTATGGTNGGTGGTGCTATNACAATTGATTCGGACCCAGAGTTAGAATATGAAGAATGTTTAGCAAAAGCCAAATCAATTTTTGAAATTTTGGGACAATGAAAAACGATTTTTTAAATCAACTTCAACAAAATGGTGTCTGTCAGGGAGATCATATTTTATTAGCAGTCAGCGGAGGCGTTGATAGTATGGTTTTGATGGATTTATTATACAAGACCAAATATCAATTTTCCATTGCACACTGTAATTTTTGTTTAAGAGGGGCAGATTCAGATGCTGATCAAGCATTTGTTGAATCAATGAGTCAACATATTGAAATTCCACTTTTCATTAAAAAGTTTGACACGAAAAAATATGCTAAACAACATAAAATTTCCATTCAAATGGCAGCTAGAGATTTGAGGTATTCTTGGTTTAAAGAGCTTATGACAACACACGCATTTAATTTTCTTGCGACAGCCCACCATTTGAATGATTCGGTAGAGACTATGCTGATTAATTTAATTAGAGGGACAGGTATTGCAGGATTGCATGGTATCGAAGATGGTTTGAATAATTTGATTAGACCGCTTCTTTCTTTTAAAAAAAGTGATATTATTAATTATGCTCAAAAAAATAATATAGAGTATCGAGAAGATGTGAGTAATATTGACAACAAATATATTCGCAACAAGATTCGAAATCAAATCATTCCTCTTATGCAAGAAATTAATCCCAATGTTATTGATTCTGTGGGGGATACAATATCTAAATTGAGAGCAGTTGAAGGGATCTATAATAATGTGCTTTCAGAAAAAAAAAGCAAGTTATTAATTAGACGAGAACACAAGTATGTGATTAATATTCAAAATTTATTGAAAGAATTTTCTCCTAAACAATTATTGTATGAAATAATTTCTGATTTTGGGTTCTATGATGTTGATGCGGTTTTTCGTTCACTATATTCTGAATCTGGAAGAGAATTTTTCAATTCAGATTTCTACATGATCAAGGATAGGTTTGAGCTGATTATATCAGAACATATTCTAAACGAGCACTGTATTGTTTATGAGCACACAAGAAGTGTAGAAGTTCCATTTAAGATACATTTTAAAACCTCTTCATCACCTATTGGGATTGATTTTTCCAATAATATTCAAATACATATTGATTATTCTAAATTAGTATTTCCCTTATTAATCAGGCCATGGGAAAAGGGAGATCGTTTTATTCCATTAGGGATGAGAAATTTTAAAAAACTCAGTGATTATTTTATTGATCATAAGTTTTCATTAATTAAAAAAAAGAAAACAAGAGTGCTGATTTCTAACAATCAAATCGTATGTATTATTGGCGAACGATTAGATGATCGATTTAAGCTTGTAGAAACATCAAAAAAAGTATATATTGTTGGATTATAAACTTGCTGATTGGTTATGAGAAATTACATTTTAGTATTATTCACTCTGTTAACATTTAATATTTTTAGTCAAATTGAAGATCCGGTTAATTGGAGGTTTTCTATAGAGCATGTTGAAAATGATGTTTATGATTTAATTATTGAGGCAACCATTGAAAAAGGGTGGAATGTATATTCTCAATATGTAGATCCAGATGGACCTGTCCCAACTAGTTTTTCTTTTTTTGAATCTGAGGATTTCAAATTAATCGATAGTGTTTTAGAATCTAATAGTATAACAAAGTTTGATCCTGTTTTTCAGATGAACTTATCATCTTTTCAGGACGAGGCGCTTTTTAGACAAAGGGTCCAAATTCTTAATAGTAATATATCTAGTATTAAAGGCGAATTAGAGTTTATGGTTTGTAATGCTACTATGTGTTTGCCTCCAGATTATGTAGATATGTTATTTGATTTTAAAAAAAAAACTAAAAATTTATTAAAAGAATCATCTGCTCCGGTATCAGTCACAAATAAATATATTATTCCAACTATTGACTTAAAAAATCCGATAGGCGACTGTGGTGAAAAGAAGGGGGAGAAGTCTCTTTGGGGAATATTTTTACTTGGTATTGTTGGAGGATTTATTGCTCTTTTGACGCCATGTGTTTTTCCTATGATACCTTTAACGGTAAGTTTTTTCACTAAAGGGTCTGAGCATAAGTCAAAAGCAATTTATCATGCAGGTCTGTATGGTTTGTTTATATTTTTAACGTATGCTCTTTTAAGTTTNCCATTTCATTTAATGCCCAATATCAATCCTGAGGTGTTAAATGAGATATCGACNAATCCATGGTTGAACATAGCTTTCTTTTTTATTTTTCTTGTATTTGCAATTTCTTTCTTTGGATANTTTGAAATTACTCTTCCAAGTAGNTGGGGGAATAAGGCNGGNTCGGGNCGTGATATAGGAGGCGTAGTTGGGATATTTTTCATGGCCTTAACNCTNGCTATAGTTTCATTTTCTTGNACGGGACCTATTTTAGGTTCGTTGCTTGCAGGGACATTATCCTCTGCAACNGCTGATATGGTNAATTTTTTAGGTTTTAGCACTGCTATGGTTTCTTTGAAATTAAGTCTTGCTATGGCTGGATTTGGGATTGCTTTAGGATTGCCNTTTGCACTTTTTGCAGCGTTTCCAACATGGCTAAAATCATTACCTAAATCNGGNGGATGGTTAAACACGGTTAAGGTAGTATTGGGTTTTTTAGAAATCGCACTAGCAATTAAATTTCTTTCAAATGCAGATTTAGTAGAGCAGTGGGGCTTAATTAAGCGAGAAACGTTTTTTGCACTTTGGTTTTTAACATTTCTCGCTCTAGTTTTTTATTTGCTTGGTTTCATTAAATTTCCACATGATAATCCAAATGNAAAACCTAGTCGAGTTCGTATTTCATTTGCCTTANTAGTATTTTCATTTTCAGTTTACCTNTTTCCTGGTGTGATTGGAAAAAATTGGTGGCACCATAATCTTTTAAGTGGTTTCCCACCNGCCAAGTACTATTCNTATTTGAACCCTGATCATGAGATAAAAAATATTTTTAAAGATTATGAAAAAGGCTTAGNATATGCTCAGAAACATAANAAGCCAATTATGATTGATTTTACTGGGCAGGCATGTGTCAATTGNAGAAAAATTGAAGAGGCTATTTGGGTTGAAAAAACGGTCAAAAGTATCTTAGATAATGATTATGTTGTGATATCATTATATGTAGANGAAAAGACTTTGCTTCCTGTTGAAAAACAAGAGACGGTAGATATNGTAACTCGCGATGGGAAAGTCAAGAAAAAGAAAATCAAAACAATAGGTAATAAATGGAGTACGCTTCAGAGTTTGACATTTGCTAATAATACTCAGCCNCTATATGTTTTAATGACTCCGGATGAAACTTTATTAGCNAATCCTATTGGATATAATTATGCAAAAAGTGTTAATAATTATATNAATTATTTAGAATGTGGTCTGCAAGCATTTTCCTCTAATAAAACAAGCAAANANATACCATGAAAATGCCAATATCAGAAATAATAGACAGGTACACAATAACTAAATTGAAGTCAGAAAGAACGACCGAAAATGTNATTGATGAATTAAATGCCTATAAGGTTGAGTTACAAAAATATGATCATCATATAGAGGGNTATATTGAAAGTNTGTATCAAATTAATTCTAGAATATGGGATACAGAGGGNGATATTCGAAAAGGAACCCAATTACCATTAGAAGAAATTGGTAGGCTGGCATTAAAAGTGAGNGATTTAAATTGTGAAAGAAATTCNATTAAGGCNTCTATTGTAGATGAATTTTCNGAAGGGTTTAAAGAAATTAAAATTAATTATAAGAANATTAATTACGGANGAAATTAATCTGTGNNATTTAGAATGTGTATTCTAATTTGTATCTTTNTTCTTAATTAACNAATCTTTTCAATTCTAAATATATATGAAAAAAATATTTACTTGTATCTGCTTGCTTTTTTCTTGTTTATATTCTCAAGAGAGTTTAAATATGGATTTAGTATCGAACTTACCTTATTCCCAAGGAACAAATGATATTTGGGGTTATGCCGATGGAGAGTACGAATATGCTTTAGTTGGTACCGTTACAGGNTTTTCGGTTGTTGATATGACTGATGCCTCTAATCCATATGAATTATTTTTCATTGATGGNTCGTCTTCTATTTGGCGAGATATTAAAACATGGGGCAAATATGCCTATGTTACTACTGAGGCATCTGATGGCTTATTAATAGTNGATTTGAGTGATCAAACTGGGGAAACTTTTGTATATACTGAAGAGTTTTTTACAACTTCTCATAATATTTATATTGATGAGAATGGATATGCGTATATTTTTGGTGCTGANACAGGTAATGGTGGCGCAATTATTTTAGACCTTAATCAAGATCCNATGAATCCTACTTTGGCTGGTATATTTGATGATTATTATCTACATGATGGTATGGTAAGAGGGGACACATTATGGGGTTCAGCTATTTATGCGGGTGTTTTTTCTATTATTGATGTTTCAGATAAATCTAATCCGAGTATTATGTCATCATATCCAACATCTTGTAATTTTACTCATAATGCTTGGATTTCCGATGATAATAATTANTTATTTACTACCGATGAACAAGCGGGTTGCTATATAGGTTCATATGATGTTTCAGATATTTATGACATACAGGAAATAGATTTAATTCAAGAGTGGACAGGGGATGGGCCAATGGGNCTACAAGAAGACGTAATACCTCATAATACACATGTGTTTGGTGATTATTTAGTTACCTCTTATTATACGTCTGGTGTTACTATTATTGATGCCAGTGATCCCTTTAATTTAATAGAAGTGGCATATTATGATACTTCCCCTATGTCTGGNGGTAATTTCGATGGCTGTTGGGGAGCTTATCCTTATTTNCCNTCAGGATTAGTTTTAGCAACAGATCAACAAGAAGGATTATTTATATTACATACNCCNTATGGNAATTATGAAGGTTTAGGNTGTACAGATGCGAATGCATCTAATTATGATNCCNCTGCTATTATCAACGATGGTTCATGTATATTTTATGGCTGTACAGATTTAANTGCAGAAAATTTTAATCCTATTGCTAATGAAGATGATGGNTCCTGNGAATATTTTTGTGATGATTTNTCAATCAATGTNCCCNTATGTGAAAATGATGTGTTTNTAGATTATGGAGAACCAGCTACTTTAAATTGTGAAGGAGAATNGGTCTCATTTTGGGATAGCAATTATAGTCTTNTAAGNACAGGNTCTAATACATATGTGACAGNCCCACTNTATGAAAANACNTCTTTTATAGTATTTAACGAAGAGATTGTTCAAACNTATAATACGAATACAGGAGAGCCGGNACATGAAGGTGAAGGTCAAAATGGNGATTATAGTGGCACTGTCTATAACGGGGGATTATTATTTAATTGTTATTCAGAATTNANATTAAATAGTGTNAAAGTATATACTGATTATCCTGGAGAANGAATAATAGAATTAAGAGATAATAACGGTATCNTATTGGAAGACTTGCTNGTTGATGTTCCTATAACTGATAATGATGGCTATATAATTGATTTGTTTTGGNCAATATCTCCAGGGGAACAATATCTATTAACCACNAATACNCAGATGAATAATGATAATTTTGGAGATAATAATCCTATGTTCAAGAGAACTACTGGNGGATTAGCCAATTTTCCATTTTTAATATCTAATGTGCTGGAAATCACAGAGGGATATTATACTCAGGGTGGAGGAAATGATGGCTCTTCGCCAGATTATTATTATTATTATTATGACTGGGAAGTCTCTTATGATCGAATTTGTAGTAGTGATGAGCAAATAATCAATGTAATGATAGCTAATACTTCAATTAACGAGAATAATTCGGAAAAATTGATTGCTAATGTGTTTGATCTATTTGGAAGAGAGACTCTAGATAACAATTTTACTATCACCATGTATAATGATGGAAGTGTAGAGAAGTTATTTATTGTAAAATAGTTCTAGAAATAACAATCTTCTGTATTTCAGAAGTTCCTTCATAAATTTGTGTAATTTTTGCATCTCTCATTAATCGTTCCACATGGTACTCTTTAACAAAGCCATATCCGCCATGTATTTGAACTGCTTCCGTTGTAATATTCATTGCTTTTTCAGCACAATATAATTTTGCTATTGAGCTAGATTGTGAATAATCTATATTATTGTCTTTTTGCCAAGCCGCTTTAAAGCATAGTAATCTGCCACAATCAATTTGTGTCGCCATATCAGCTAATTTAAACGCAATTGCTTGATGTTTATAGATTTCTTTTCCAAATGCTTTTCTTTCTTTTGCATATTTTAAGCTAAGTTCATATGCCCCAGATGCTATTCCAAGCGCTTGAGAAGCTATGCCGATTCGGCCACCGGCTAATGTTTTCATCGCAAATTTAAAGCCAAATCCATCATCGCCGATTCTGTTTTCTTTTGGGACTTTAACATCTGAAAACATAATTGAGGTTGTATCAGATGCTCTTATTCCAAGTTTATTTTCTTTTTTCCCAACGGTTACGCCATATAGATTTTTTTCTACAATAAAAGCGTTAATTCCCTTGTGTCCTTTTTCTATGTCGGTTTGTGCAATTACTAAATAAATAGAGGCGCTATTACCGTTTGTAATCCAATTTTTTGTTCCATTTAAAATATAGTGATCTCCCTTTTCTATTGCGGTGGTTCTTTGAGATGTTGCATCTGATCCTGCTTCTGGTTCTGATAGACAGAATGCACCTATTTTTTTTCCTGTTGCTAAATCTGGTAGGTATTTTTTCTTTTGCTCCTCACTCCCATATTTCTCTATTCCCCAGCAAACCAACGAATTATTAACGGACATAATTACAGAACAAGATGCGTCAATTTTTGATATTTCTTCCATCGCTAATACATAAGACAATGTATCCATACCGCCACCACCATACTTTGGATTTACCATCATTCCTAAAAAACCCATTTTTCCCATTTTTTCAATTTGAGATTCTGGGAATTCTTGTTTTTCATCTCTTTCAATCACTCCAGGTAATAATTCAACTTGTGCAAAATCTCTTGCAGAATCACGAATTAATTTTTGTTCATTTGATAAAGTAAAATCCATAATATTATAGTATAATTAGATCCAAAATTAACTCTTTTTTTCTATTTTAATTAAATGCTAAATATTATTAATCACAAATCTTTGGTTTTAGGGATTATGTCTGGTACATCTATGGATGGCCTTGATATATCATGTGCTCAATATTATCAAAAAAATAATACCTGGGAGTTTAATTTAATAGCATCGAAAACATTTGAATATAGTGATTCAATAAAATCAGATTTGTTAAAAGTTTTTCGTAAAAAATTAACTGTCTTAGAAATGGATATAAAATTCGGTCATATTATATCAGATTACATTGAGGTTTTTGTAAAAAAAAATGATTTAGATATTAATTTAATTTCTTCACATGGGCACACTATTTTTCATGATCCAGATAATGGATATAGTCATCAAGTAGGTTCTGGCAGTGTTATTTTAGAAAGATTAAAGATTCCAGTAGTATGTAATTTTAGACAGCAAGATATTAATTTAGGGGGGCAAGGGGCTCCATTAGTCCCTGTTGGTGATCAATTGTTATTTAGTCAATATGCTTCTTGTTTAAATTTGGGAGGTATCGCTAATATTTCATTTCAAATTAAGAATGTGAGATACGCATATGACATATGTCCATGTAATATGATTTTAAACCATTTAGCTAGCAAAACAGGCAAGGATTTTGATAAGTTTGGCTCTATTTCTTCAACGGGCAAGATAGATGTTAATTTATTAAATCAACTCAATAAGATACATTATTATACTCTAGAAATGCCAAAATCATTGAGTAAAGAATATGTTGATAGTAATTTCTTGCCTATTATAGACCAGTCTCAATTGTCTATTCAAGACATTCTTGCTACTTGTGTTGAACATATTGCTTTTCAAATTGTTACGACGTTTTTAAAATATGATATTTCTAATTCACTTTTGACTGGTGGTGGTACTTTTAATAATTATTTAATCTCAAGAATATCACATTTTCATAACATAGATCTTGTTATACCGAGTGGTGATATTATTAATTTTAAAGAGTCGATTATTTTTGGATTTTTAGGGTTTTTAAAAATTCTGAATAAAACAAATTGCTTGTCTTCAGTAACTGGTTGTTCTAAAGATCATTCATCAGGTGAAATATATTTACCCTAATGTTGAAAAGTATTTTATTTTAATGTAATATTTATTCTATCAACTTATTATTTTAGAAGTTTAAATTTATTTTTTAATGAAGTCACTGTTAAAAAAATATGAAGATACTTCTCCTGAGATTATTTTTGAATGGAAAGATACCGAAACAGATGCTGTAGGTTGGGTTGTGATAAATTCATTGCGTGGTGGTGCAGCTGGAGGAGGAACTCGTATGCGTAAAGGGTTAACAAAATATGAAGTATTGTCTTTAGCTAAAACAATGGAAATTAAATTTACAGTTTGTGGACCTCCAATTGGGGGTGCCAAGTCAGGGATTAATTTTGATCCTAATGACGCGAAGAAAAAAGGAGTTTTACAAAGATGGTATAAAGCAGTATCTCCTTTATTGAAGCATTATTATGGGACTGGCGGTGATTTAAATATTGATGAAGTGAATGAAGTGATTCCCATGACTGAGGATTGTGGTGTTTGGCATCCACAAGAAGGTATTTTTTCGGGCCATTATCATCCTTCTTCTCCTGAGAAAATAAATCGAATAGGGCAATTGAGATATGGGGTCAAAAAGAAAATAGAAGACCCTAATTATTCTCCAAATTCAAAACAAGGGATCATGGTAGCTGATATGATTACTGGATTTGGAGTCGCAGAGTCAATTAGGCATTATTATAGTATTTGGGGTGGTGGGACCAAAGATAAAAAAGTGTTAATACAGGGCTGGGGTAATGTTGGGTCATCGGCGGCATATTATTTAGCAAAATCAGGGTTTAAAATTGTTGGTATTATTGATAAAGATGGGGGACTGATTAATGAAGCTGGGTTTTCTGTTGAAGAGATTCAGTCATTGTTTTTGAATAAACAACATAATACATTAAAATCCCAAGATTTACTTCCTTTTTCTGTTGTGAATGATTTAATTTGGAATATTCCAGCTGATGTTTTCGTTCCTTGTGCGGCATCTAGACTAGTTCAATTAGAACACATTAATCAATTGATTAAGTCAGGTGTTAATTTAATTGCATGTGGGGCAAATGTTCCATTTGCCGATCAAGAAATTTTCTATGGTCCGATTTCTGAATATGCAGACCAAAAGATCAGTGTTATTCCGGATTTTATCTCTAATTGTGGCATGGCAAGGGTATTTGCGTATTTAATGGAGGGTAGAAAAAATGATCTCAGTGATGAAGGTATTTTTAATGATTGTTCGAAAGTTATTTATGACGCTTTGTTAGAGTGTTATAATTATAGTTCAGCCACTAATTATATAACTTCAATTGCTTTAGAAATAGCTCTAAAAAAACTATCTAATAAACAAATAGTAATATGATTGAATTAATGATTTTAGTATTTTTATTGGGGTATGCTTGTATTGCATTTGAACATCCTCTAAAAATTGATAAAGCATCTACGGCTTTAATAACAGGTATTCTTTGCTGGACAATTTTTGGTTTATTCTATGGTTTTGATACAAAATTTGTATATAAAGAGTTACAGCACCATTTGGTTCACATATCTGAAATATTGTTTTTTTTATTAGGTGCTATGACTATAGTGGAATTAGTTGATTCGCATGAGGGATTTTCTATAATTACAGATAAAATTAAAACTAATTCGCGTATAAAACTACTTTGGGTTTTATCTTTTTTAGGCTTTTTTTTATCAGCAGTTTTAGATAATTTGACAACAGCTATTGTGATGGCGGCTTTATTACCTAAATTAATAAAATCTAAAGATGATATTTGGTTTTTTGGGGGGATGTTAATACTTGCATGTAATGCCGGTGGAGCTTGGTCTCCGATAGGCGATGTTACTACGATTATGTTATGGATTGGAGGCCAGGTTAGCGCCTTGAGTATTATACAGTCTATTTTTATCCCTAGTCTCATCTGTATGGTTGTCCCTTTAATATATCTTTCTTTTAAATTGAAAGGAAATATTAGTAGACCGAACAAAAATATCTTTATAGAACACATAAAGCATCCAACAACATCATTTGAAAGAAACTTTGTCTTTTTTGGCGGAGTGTTAGGCTTGTTATTTGTTCCTGTTTTTAAAACAATTACACATCTCCCACCATATATGGGAATGTTATTAAGTTTAGGTGTGCTTTGGTTAGCTACAGAATTATTACATCGAAGAAAAAATATTGATGTTAAATCATCATTAAGTGTTGTGGGTGTATTAAAAAAAGTAGATACGCCAACAATTTTCTTTTTTTTGGGTATTTTGTTAGCTGTGTCTAGTTTACAATCCTCTGGTATATTAAATAGTGTTGCTGATTATTTGGACAATACATTGGGAAATATCTACGTTATTAATGTTGTTATAGGTTTGCTGTCTGCCATAGTAGATAATGTACCCTTGGTTGCAGGCGCTATGGGAATGTATCCAATTAGTGATTCCGGTGTTTTTGCACAAGACGGAATTTTCTGGGAGTTCTTAGCATATTGTGCAGGAACAGGTGGTAGTGTGTTAATTATTGGATCTGCAGCTGGTGTTGCTGTAATGGGCATTTTAAAAATAGATTTTATTTGGTATTTAAAGAAAATATCTTTTTTAGCCTTATTAGGCTATGTTTATGGAGCACTCTCCTATATTTTATTAGGATTAATTTAAATTAAATCATTATGTTGTTCAAATCACTATTATTACAATCGGATAGTTTATTGCTACTATCACAACAAGACATTGCTATGTCTGGAACTAATGAAATATCAATTTTTCAATTAGTTTCACAAGGTGGTCTTGCTGGTCAAGTTATTATTATCATATTATCTATTTTGTCAATTATAACCATGTATTTGTTTTTTGAAAGACTCTTTTCAATAAAAAAAGCATTACAAGAAGAGACATATTTTTTTAATTCAATTAAAGACTTTTTACATGATGGCAAACATTCTGCTGCAATTGATTTATGCCAAAATACAGATACGCCTATTGCGCGAATGTTAGAAAAAGGAATTTCAAGAATAGATAAATCATTAGAAGATATATCGACTTCTATCAATAATGTTGGAAAGTTAGAGTTGTCAAAATTAGAAAATAATTTAGCGATTATAGGCACTATTTCTGGTGCAGCACCTATGATTGGATTTCTAGGCACAGTAATTGGAATGGTATTAGCCTTTTATGAGATGGCAAGTTCTGGCGGTCAAATCGATATTGAGATGCTGTCAAAAGGAATATATACTGCCATGACTACTACGGTTGCTGGCTTAATTGTGGGTATTTTAGCATACATTAGTTATAATTATTTAGTCTCTAAAATTACTAAAACAGTATATAAAATGGAAGCCATTTCAATAGAGTTTTTAGATTTAATTTATGATAAAAAGAATAGATAATGTCATTAAGTTCTCAAAATAAAATTAATCCAAATTTTAGTATGTCTTCCATGACAGATATAGTTTTTTTATTGCTCATATTTTTCATGCTTACTTCAACTTTAGTTACTACAAATGCTTTGAAAATAGAATTGCCAACTAGTTCTGCAGAAGCTCTAAAGCAACAAACCTTATCTATATCTATTACTGATGACTTAAGGTATTTTGTTAACAATGAGGCTGTTGAGCCATTGTTATTAGAATCAAAAATTAAAGATTATTTCAATGCTATTGATGACCCCACTTTAGTTTTACGTGCAGCGAAAACCATTCCAATTGAATATGCTGTAGATGTTATTGATTTGGCCTATAGAAATAATTATAAAATTGTTTTAGCAACCCAAAATAATTAATTCCAATGTTAAATTCGAAAAGTAAAAAGGCGGGTTTTGTTGGCACATTCTGTTTTCATTTAATATTGCTTATTATTGTTTTTTTTTCATCTATAGGTTATACATATATTGAACCTTCTTTAGGCCTAGAAATAGAATTTATACCATATACTGAATTAGATCCGGTTCAAAATATAAATACAAATAATGACAACAATGAATCCCAGAATTCAAAAATCACTGAGGATAATATTGTTGAAAAAATGATCCTTGAAGAAAATATCACTACAACCATTCCAAGTGCAGAGGATACACTTACTTTATTGGATGATAATGAAAAAGATCCATCTGAATCAATTAGTCTGGAATTGGAACAGGCATTATCTAAATTTGTAGAAAATTCATTTGATGATATCGTTAATAACACAGAAGAAAGTACTAGTCAAATAGAGATGTCAATAAATAATAACACTAAACTTGATGACTTACAAGATGGTTATGAATTATTTAATACGAATAGATCTGCTCTTAATAAAGTAAAGCCTCAATATAATTGTGATGAGTCAGGAACAATTGTGGTGCGTGTTTGGGTAAATCAGAAAGGTGTAACAATTAAAGCTGAGGCGGGTGTTCGTGGAAGTACAGAATCGGCATCATGTTTATTAGAAGAGGCAAAAAATGCTGCTCTGCAAACCACTTGGATTCCAGATTTTGATTCTCCTGAATTACAACTTGGTGCAATAACTTATAATTTTCATAAATATTAATGAATTATAAAGAAACGGTTATTTGGCTATATAATCAATTACCATTTTATCAAAAAGAAGGCAAAGTAGCGTATAAAAAGGATCTTAATCATGTTCTAAGTTTTTTTAAAAAACATGGAGAATGCTATTTCTCTTTTAAATCTATTCATATTGCTGGAACTAATGGAAAAGGCTCCGTATCTCATATGTTAAGTTCCATCTTGCAAGAGTTTGGTCTAAAAGTGGGATTATTTACTTCTCCTCACCTATTAGATTTTAGGGAAAGAATTAAAATTAATGGACTAAAAATATCAAAAGAATTTATTGTTGATTTTGTTCAAAAACACAAAACTGATTTTGTTAATATGCGTATGTCTTTTTTTGAAATGAATGTTGCAATGGCATTTCAATACTTTGCATTACAAAGAGTCGATATAGCTATTATTGAAGTTGGTCTGGGTGGACGATTAGATGCAACTAATGTTATTAAACCAGAATTATCTATTATAACAAATGTTTCTCTAGATCATCAGAATTTACTGGGAAAATCTCTTTCGTTAATAACAAAAGAAAAAGCAGGTATTATAAAAAATAAAACACCTGTTTTAATTGGAAAACAACCATCTTCTATAGATATAATTGAAAAGACTGCATTAGCTTTAAATGCACAGTTATTTTATTCAAGACAATATGATTACACTTCTGATTTAAAGGGAGGGTATCAAATTGATAATATCAATACCGCTGTCACAGCAATTAATATTTTAAATCATATTGGTTATAATATATCACAAAAAATTATTTTTCGGGGGTTAATGCAAGTAGCTAAAAATACTGGTCTTTTGGGACGTTGGCAGATCATAAAAGAACGCCCATTAGTTATTTGTGATATAGCACATAACGTTGATGCATTTAAATTTATTTTCAATGAATTAAATGGCATGAAAATGAAAAAGCATATTATTTTAGGGTTTTCAAAAGATAAAAATACGGATGATATGATTAGATTATTGCCTAAGGATTATTCTTATTATATATGTGGTAGTTTAAATCCAAGAATTCTTCATCCTGACAAATTGATTGATAGGTTTCAGGAGCATAATTTGTCATATAAATTATTTGCATTTTCATCTGATGCGTATGCTTATTTAAGTACAATTATTACACAGAATGACCTCATTCTTATTACAGGCAGTACATTTATTGTGTCAGATATATTAAAATATTTAGCTAAATCCTGAATAGATTTATATATTTGCATTCTTTATGAGGGCGATTAGCTCAGTTGGTTCAGAGCACCTGCCTTACAAGCAGGGGGTCACTGGTTCGAATCCAGTATCGCCCACCAACAAAAAATCACTTTATTCATTGGGTTAATAACTTACATGTTATTAACTTTTTTACATTAGTATAATACTTTATTTTCAAATTATGCACGCAAAATTATTATTAATAATTATTTTATTTCTCTCAATAGGTTGTGCTAATCAATCTCAAAATAAAACAGATAAACAAAATGAGATATCTGCCTTAGATAGCAATAATTTAAATGAGTTATTTAAAATTGATTTAACTAATTATTTCAATGCTTTCAATAATAGAAATTGGGATTTAATGACAGCTATGATATATCCAAAATTATTTGAATTTACTTCTAAAGAAGAAATGCTTCAAGTTTTTGTAGATATTGAGGAAATGGGAATGAATATGAGTATAGATTTGAATGAAATTAATAAACTGTCGAAGATTTTTGTCGATGGAGATTTACAATTTTGTAGAGTTTTTTATAGAGCTCTTATCCAAATTAAATTGCGTGGTATGATGTTGGAAAATCAATCTGAATTAGCTTTTAATTTTCAGGAGCAATATGGCTCAGAAAATGTCACATATAACGATGAAGTTTTTTCAATTAATGTGGAAAATTCTATGATTGCTGTTTCTGACTTAGATACTAAAAACTGGACTTACATGGAATATAATGAGGACCCGGCATCTCTTACGCTTTTACAATCGATCATTCCAGAAGCAATATTTAATGATATAATAGATTAATTATAAGGACCATTAACTCAGTTGGTTTAGAGTGTTACCTTGACAGGGTAGAAGTCACTGGTTCGAATCCAGTATGGTCCACAAGCTTTTTTCAATAAAATGACTCAATATCATCTATTTGATAACC
>PBKX01000012.1 GCA_002722215.1 Flavobacteriales bacterium
TGCTTCTTCATCTGTACAACCTTCTACAACTGCAATACATGAATCATCATCAAAACATGCATTAGAATCATAATTAAATGCTGCTGTATCCATACAACCTGAAACATAACAACAACATCCATCACAATCATTATCAGTAGGATTATAATTAAATGCTTCTTCATCATTACAACTTGATGTAATAATAGATAATGATGTTATACCAGATAAACCATTACAAGAATAAAAACTATCTCCAAATGAGTATTCCACACTATTTGCCCCTATTATCTCGCTAGAGATTGCATCATATACAAACCAGCTATATTCTTCACCTACTTCAAAACCATTATCTAATCCGGCTTCAGAACCCCAAGCTGCAATTGATGTTGTTTCACCATTCCATTGAGTTCCTCCTCCATAAGCTAAATTCCCATCAGCATCTGTATAGAAAACACCTATCCAACTTCCAATAGACAAAATTTCTGCATCTATAGTAATAGCAGCATCTGCTGGTATTAATATAGTAGCATTACAATCTGTATCTGGCGCATCACCAAATGGTGTAGATTCACAAGAACCATCATCTAGTATTGCATCAGCATCATAATTAAATGCTTCTTCATCTGTACAGCCACTACAAGAGCTATTGTCACCACCACAAACACCACAATCATCTAATACTAATGTTGATCCACATATATTATCACAACCTGATGGGGCTTCTTCACCACATCCACATCCTAAATCTACATTACCATCACAATCACAAGCACCTTCTGCTATACCATCACCACCACAAATACCACACTCATCAAATTCTAAACAAGAACCATCATCTATAGTTGCATTAGCATCATAATTACATGCTTCCATGTCCATACATCCTGCACAAGTACCAAAATCACAATCACCAGCTATATTAGCTGTTGGATCATAATTACAAGCTCCCTCTTCCAGACATCCTACTATCACAGCTATACAATTCCCATCATCAAAACATGCATTAGAATCATAATTAAATGCTTCTGTATCCATACAACCAGCAATAAAACAACATGAACCATTATCTGTATTGGCTGCAGAATCAAAATTCCATGCTTCTTCATCTGTACAACCTTCTACAACTGCAATACATGAATCATCATCAAAACATGCATTAGAATCATAATTAAATGCTGCTGTATCCATACAACCTGAAACATAACAACAAGATTCATCATCTTCTTCTGCATCTGGGTTATAATTAAATGCTTCTGAATCCATACAACCAGGAATTGTTCCAAAAGCTTCTAATGAAGCTAATCCCGACAGGCCATTACAAGCATAAAAGCTATCTCCAAATGAATAAGTAACACTTGATGTTGCTATAGATTGTCCTGTTTCATTATCATAGACAAACCAAATGTATTCTTCACCTGACTCAAACCCATTATCTAATCCCGCTTCAGCACCCCAAGCTGCAATTGATGTTACTGTCCCTGTAAAAGTTGCTAATCCTCCTAAAGCTAATTCCCCATTAGCATCTGTATAGAAAACTCCAATCAGGTCACCAATTGTAATTCCACTACCATTTATAGTTATATCAGCATCTGCTGGTATTAATATAGTAGCATTACAATCTGTATCTGGCAAATCTGCTTCCCAGTCTATATCAAAATCTGTAATAGGATAGTTACAATCTTCACTAAAAAAAGTCGAGCTAACACAAATATCACCAGAGTAATTGTCTGCACTAGGATCTGAACAACCACCACTTAAAATCATACATGAACCATCATCCTCTGTAGCACTTGCATCATAATTAAATGCTATGTCACACATACATCCTAAATACTGACAAGAACCATCATCCTCAGTTGCTGAAGGATTATAGTTATTTGCTATTTCATCTGTACAACCTAATACTGGTATAGTTTCTCCTCCACAAGCATCACAACTTTGAGGGCAAGCTTCCGAAACTATCATTGAATTCCAAGATCCATCACATCCAAAGACTGAAATGGCTGTTGAACAATCTAATGGTGTCATTAATCCATCATCATTAGTACATTCTTCTTCACAGGCGTCACAGCTTTCTGGACAAGCTTCCAAAACTATCATTGAATTCCAAGATCCATCACAGCCAAATACTGAAACTGCTGTTGAACAATCTAATGGTGTCATTAATCCATCGTCATCAGCACAATCATTATTATCTGATGATGATTCAAATACTAAGCTTGAAATACCAGATAAACCATTGCAAGCATATGTGTTCTCTCCAAAAGAATAAACAGCATCTGTTGAATATATTGTTTCTCCTGATTCAGGATCAATTATTCCAAATGTAAATTCCTCACCTCCAGCAAACCCATTAGTTAAACCTGCCTCTGAACCCCAAGCAGCAATTGATGTAACTTCACCATTCCATTCAATTCCACCTCCATAAGTTAGATTTCCGTCTACATCATTATAAAAGGCACCAATCCAAGAACCTATCTCGATTTCAGTGTCATTAAGTGTAATGTTTGTTGTTGCTTGAAGCAAAATAGTAGCATTACAATCTGTATCTGGTGCATCACCCCAAGGATTAGTAGGCATTCCTAGTGCAATCCATTCATTGACAAGAGTGCCTAAATCATCATCTATGTTAGTAGAAGATGAGGAAGCAACACAAGATGAACAAATATTAGTATATGTTCCATCAGGAAAAATGATATAAAATGTTGGCGTTCCAGAAATTTCAGCACCATAGTAAGATGTGGAGTTACCATTAATTATAGGGTAGGTAGCATTATAATCTTCTATATAATCTAAACAATCTTGATCATCAGAGCCATAAGAAATATCAAGAGCTAATAATGACACTTCTCCTGATCCATCAGGTCCATAAACTTCATAAAACTCTTCTACTTGTGGGGCATATGACCAACATGCAGGACAATTTGCATTCATAAATTCTAAAACTACAATTTGTCCATTGTCTAAATAATCACTGTATAATGTATGTGTGATTCCATTTAAGTCACTAGCAAACCAATCTGGAGCTTCACCAGTAGCTTCAAAATTTAAACTTTGTGATTGCAAAAAAAATGAAAATAAAAATGCAGTGAGTATAAATACTTGCTTCATAATATATAGGGGTTTAAATGTTAAATTCTAAAAGTATAAAGTTACAAAAAAAAAAATCGTATTTCTGAAAAATAATATTCTAGTTTTAAAAATGATTTAAATGAACTGAATTATATTGTTCTTTAGATGTAAATTTTAGTTATGAACAATGTTAATAAAATCTGTTAATATTGTTTTAATAACTAAATGAAACTTTTTCTTGGAAGTTAACTTATTTTATGTACGTTTGGTTTACCGATGATTAAATATACGTTTGATAAAGTTTCAAGCGTTTTACTTGTCGGACAGGCATTCGAGTGTTTGTTAAATTTAAGTTTTTACTTGTGAAATCGTCAAACATTTGATCATAAATTTGAAAAAATTATATGAAAAAGAGTGCTGGTCCTAAGAAAATACTAGAAATAGTAGTTTTATTTTAAGTATATCATTTGAGGTTTTCCAGGAATCTTTTGATTCCTTTGACCTGAACAGTAATAATTTATTTTATTGTTTTCATGGTTAACAATCTCTAAAAGAAATCCGAATGGGTTTTTTGGGAAAACAAATAGATATTGAAAGATAAAAATTTGTTTTTCAAAAATGAGGTTTTGAATAGATTACTATTCTTGGAGTAGCGATGCTCAAATAGGAAAACCATATGATTCTTAATCCACGGAGTGTTTACACTAGAGAAGATTAAGTATAGGTCAGCGGTAAAAAAGGACTAGGAAACTAATTCTTTTGAAAAGCGAAGAGAAATCTTCGCTTTTTTTTTACTTTATTCTTAAAGAAGAGTAAATGTGATATAAGAAATATAAATTAATAACAATATTATTCCTTCTATTCTATAAATTGAAATTTGCTGACTATTTTTAGGATTAAATAATATACTTCGACAATAAAAACATGGCAATAGCAATAAAGTGATTACTAGCATAATGATTGCATCCATATATAAGCTTTTATCAATAATAATTTGATTAATACATGTAGTAGCACCAAGAACTGCTAATATGTTAAATATATTAGATCCTAATAAATTTCCAATTGCTAATTTTGTTTCCTTCTTATAGGCTGCATAAATACTAGAAAATAGTTCTGGCAAGCTTGTTCCTAATGCTACTAAAGTAATTGAAATAACTCTATCGCTAATTCCCAGTTTCAAAGCAATAGATTTAGAAGAATGAATTAATAATTCGCTACCTAGCCATAATACTATAGAGCCAGAAAATAAAATAAAAATTAAAAAGATTATATTATAAATTCTAATTCTCTTTCCGAATAAAACAAAAACGTCTTTATCATCTAAAGAGTTATCAAGCTGAGAAACATCACTCCCCTTTTTAAATAAATAAATATTAAACCCAATCAAGAGAAAAATAGATAAAATACCCGATATCAAATTCAGTATACCTACAAAAATTAATAGCAAAACAAATAAAGTGGATACCAGTATTAAAGGTATATAATTTAGAAAAAATTCTTTCTTAGAAAAAAGCAGGGGACTAATTATAGCTGTAAAACCTAAAACTAATGATATGTTAGAAATATTAGATCCAATTATATTTCCAATTGCAAAATCATTATATCCCCGCAGAGATGCTCCTAAAGTAACAAATAGTTCAGGCAATGAAGTTGCGAGAGAAACAACAGTAAATCCGATAATAATTCTATTAACACTTAATTTGTTTGATAATGTAATAGAAGCATTTACTAACAGTTGAGTGCCAATAAATAATAAGATTATAGATCCTAAAAAATTAGCAATAAGTAAGTCCATGAATAATTTTATAAAATTGAAATTAATCATATAATTTAAATTTCTTTATTAAATTCGCATAAAATTTAAATGGTCGCGTAGCTCAGCTGGATAGAGCATCTGCCTTCTAAGCAGACGGTCACAGGTTCGAATCCTGTCGCGATCACAAATAACAAAATAATATGGATAAAGCTACTGAATGGAGATATCGAAAAACTTTATCCTTTATTTCTAAACACTGTTCAATATCAGATAATATTCTAGATTTAGGTGTTCCCAATCATTTATCTAAATTAATGCAGGCTAAGGGATATCAGGTAATGAATACTAAAGGTGAGAACTTAGACTTAGATGTAAAATCTGTTCTTGATCCAAGTATTAATTGTGTTACAGCATTTGAAATATTTGAACACATGTTAGCTCCATTTAATATTTTAAGGCAAATAAAAGCAAAAAAAATTATAGCATCTGTACCTTTAAAATTATGGTTCGCGGATGCATATTGGAATGAAACAGATGATAGAGATAAACATTATCATGAATTTGAAATAAAACAATTTAATTTTTTATTAGGAAAAACTGGTTGGAAAATTATAGATTCTGAATTATGGAGGCCATATAAAAAAATTGGATTTGGCATTAGACCATTTTTAAGAATGATTACCAATAGATATTATATCGTTTATTGTGAAAGAATTTAATTGGAAATTTGTTCAAGTTCTAATAAAAATGCATATTCTAATGCTACTTCCATATATCTTTTAAACCTACCTGAAGCACCACCGTGACCAACTTCCATATTACAATCCATAATTAATAGGTTGTCATCTGTTTTATAATCTCTTAACTTAGCTATCCATTTTGCTGGTTCCCAGTACTGTACTTGACTATCCCAATACCCAGTAGTAATTAATAAATTTGGGTAGTCTTGGCGTTTTATATTATCATATGGCGAATATGATTTAATGTAGTCATAATAAACTTTATCTTTAGGATTACCCCATTCATCAAATTCCCCAGTAGTTAATGGTATCGTTTCATCTAACATAGTTGATATTACATCAACAAATGGAACCGATGCAATGACACCATTCCAAAGATCAGGTCTCATATTAATAACTGCCCCCATCAATAATCCCCCTGCACTACCACCGGCAGCATATAAATGTTGACTATTTGTATAGTCTTCATTTATTAAGAATTCCGCACAATCTATAAAATCATAAAATGTATTTTTTTTATTCAGTAACTTTCCATCTTCATACCACTGTCTTCCTAGTTCTTCACCGCCTCTTATATGAGCAATTGCAAATATAAAACCTCTATTAAGCAAGCTTAATCTAACAGAGCTAAAATAAGGATCAATGCTGTATCCATAGCTACCATACCCATAAAGTAACAGTGGGTTATTTTTATCCTTTTTTACACCTTGCTTATATACAAGTGAAATAGGAATTTTTTTTCCATCTCTTGCCGTAGCATAATATCTTTTAGAAACATAATTATCAGGGGAGAAACTATTATCTAAAACTTCTGTTTGCTTTAAAAGTTTTCGTTTTTTTGTTTTCATATTTAAGTCAAAGACACTACTAGGTGTAGTTAGAGAAGTATAATTAAATCTCAACTCAGTAGTATTAAACTCAATATTAGCAAAAGTTGATACTGAGTAGGCGGGATCATTAAATTCCACATAATATTCTGAGTTATCATCCCACTTAATAATCTTGATATGGGTTAAGCCACTTTTTCTTTCTTCTACCACTAAGTAATCACTAAAAATATCAATTCCTTCAATTAAAGTATTATTATCATGGCTAATTACTTCTTGCCAATTTTCTTTTTCAGGTTTTGAAACCAATGTTTTCATTAATCTGAAATTTTTAGCTTCATAATTTGTTAAGATATAGAAGTAATCTTCATAATGATAAACACTATATTCATGATTTTCTTCACGTTCTTGAATTATTTTAAAATCAGAATGAGGTTGGTTGGCATCTATAAAACGATATTCTGAAGATAATGTTTGATAACTCCCAATAAT
This sequence comes from Flavobacteriales bacterium, assembly GCA_002722215.1. Lineage (GTDB taxonomy): Bacteria > Bacteroidota > Bacteroidia > Flavobacteriales > TMED113 > SP256. The sequence goes on from PBKX01000012.1 coordinate 6,873, forward strand.
GATATATTTCTGAGATTTTGATTTAGAAACATAACAACCAAATGTTTCATCTTTTTCTTCATAGACTAACACATCTTCACTCTGATTAGTACCTAAAATATGCTTGTAAATTTGATAAGATCTTAATGTAATAGGATCTTGTTTAGTGTAAAAAATAGTTTTATTATCATTTGCCCAAACAGCAGAGCCGGTTGTTTTACTAATTCTATCCTTTAAATTTTTTCCAGAAGATAAATCCTTTATATAAAGAGTGTATTCTCTTCTTGATACAGTGTCAATACCATAAACCAATAAATTCTCGTTAGGACTTACTGATTGACCACCAACTGCATAATATGCATGGCCTTTTGCCATATCAGGTACATTTAACATAATTTCTTCAACAGAATTTTCAATAGGTTTTCTACAATAAAAAGGATATTCTTTATCCTTTTCATATCTAGAATAATAGGTGTAATTATTTATTTTTACTGGTACAGAAGAGTCATCTTTTTTAATTCTATCCTTAATTTCATTAAATAATTTGTTTTGCAACTCATTGGTATGACTCATTTTAGATTTCAAATACTCATTCTCAGTATGTAAATAATCTAATACTTGTTTTGTTTGTAAATCCGGTTCTTTTGCTTCTTTCTGTTCATCAGATAAACGCATCCAAAAATAATTATCTATTCGTTCATCTCCATGTATAGATAGTATTTGAGGATCTTTTTTTGCTATTGGTTTAGATAATTTATTCATTGTGTTAGAATTAGAGCAACTATAACAAATAAGGATACTCAATAATAGGATTGCCTTTTTAAACATGAATTACCTAGATCTTAATTTAGAAAGTAATCGGAGAATTTCTAAGTATAGCCATATTAATGTCACTAATAAACCAAAAGCACCATACCATTCCATATATTTTGGCATACCTTTTTCAGACCCTTCTTCTATAAAATCAAAATCTAACACTAGATTTAGTGAGGCTATAACAACTACAAATAAACTAAATCCAATACTAAATAAACTACTATTAGTTGGATCTAAAATTGGTAAACCTGCACCAAAAAAGCTCATAATAAAACTAGCTATATACACTAAAAAAATTCCACCAGTAGCAGCAAACAGCCCTAGCTTAAAATTTTCTGTAGGCGCAATAAGTTTACTTTTATATGCAAATAACAGGGCAAATAAGATCCCCAGTGTTAATAAGATAGCTTGTGAAACTATACCTTCAAATTGGACATTATACATATAAGATATTCCTCCCAATGCTAATCCCTCTAGAATAGCATAAATAGGTACCGTAATAGGAGCCCATTGTTTTTTAAATATAGTAATCATTGCAACAATAAAACCACCGATAAAGCCTGGCCACATTAGCCAAAGATAATTAGGAGAAAAAGTAAATGTTCCTGCTAGAATTAATAAAAAAAGACTTAATGCCGTTTTATTTACAGTACCATTAATAGTCATTGTTTCTCCTGTAGAAATAGATGAAATTCCTTTAAATGTATCTGAAGAAAGAGCTGGATTACCAGATCTAATAGAAAGATGATTTGCCATAATTGTATATTTAATTTAAGTATGCAAATCTAATAAAATGTTTATTGTCTTTAAAGAAAGATTTCCTTTTTATTTAATATGTCCTTTGTTTATATTTGCCTCGAAAATATAATTATACAATGAATAAAAAGAGACAAATACAATTACTGGGTATATTTTTTGCCATTTTGATTCTAGTTTTGATAATTAAAAATCAAATGGGGAATCATAAAAGTGAACCTATTGAAGCTAATAAAAAGTCTTCAAGCATAGAATGTCATAATGTGCCTGTTCAAAACATTGCACCAAAAATCAGTTTTTCTGGCAGAATTAGCTCTGCTAAAAAAATAAATATCTTATCAGAGGTAAATGGTATTTCTGAAATATATAATGATAAATTTGAGGTAGGAGAAAATTTTAAGAAAGGAGAAGTTCTTATTAGCATCAAAAATGATGACATAGAACTTGATTTAAAATCTATTAAAAGTCAATTTTTAGCACTTTTAATACAAGTTTTACCTGATATAAAAATGGATTTCCCAAAGCTTGGATCTGAACTTGAAAAATATATAAATGAATTTCAATTAAATGGGCAGATTGCAAATCTACCAAAAACCACAAATTCAAAACAAAGAAATTTTCTTTCTTCTAAACAGGTTTTTTCAAATTATTATACAATTAAATCTTTGGAAAACAAATTAAATAAATTTAAAATAAGAGCGCCTTTTGATGGTGTTCTTACACAAACATTAATTGATATTGGATCGAATATTATTGTAGGCCAACCTTTAGGACAATTTATTGATCCTAATAATTACGAGATCAGCACCTCTGTAAGTATTAAAGAAGCTATTTTAATAAAAGAGGGAGACCCTGTTTTCATTGCATCCGATGATTTAAATATACCTATTAAAGGGGTTGTTTCTAGAATCGGAGATCATATTAATGAGTTAACACAAAGTATAGATATATTTATATCAGTAGGTCATATGGATATAAAAGATGGGATGTATGTGAGTGGGCATATTTCATGTGATACAATAAATCATGTCTTTCAGTTAGAAAGAGGGAAAATTGTAACAAATAATAGTGTTTATTTATTAAAGGATAATCATTTAAAATTAAAGCCTGTTAATATTATACTATTTCAAGATGATTCTGTAATTGTTAAGGGTATTGAGCAAGATCATTGTATTGTAAAACAGTATAAACAATATTTTTATGATGGTATGCCCATAAATTAGATTAAATGAAAAATATTATATCTTATTTTATAAAATATCCAATTACTGCAAACTTATTAATGTTTTTAATTTTTGCATTTGGATTAGTTGGTTTAAAAAGCTTAAGATCAACTTTTTTCCCTGAGATGTCTAGTCGATTTATTTCTGTGCAAGCTATATCGGCAGGATTATCGCCTTTAGAAATAGAAGAAGGTATTACTAAAAAAATAGAATATAAATTAGAATCTGTTTCTGGAGTGAAGGATATTACTTCAAGTTCGCTAGAAAATATTTCTAATATTAATATTGAAATGGAAAGAGGAGCGAATATGTATGTGGGATTACAAAATGTAAATAATGCTGTTGATCAAGTAAATTTTGGAGTTACTATTGATGAAATCTTTATTAGAAAACGTGAATTTGTGATGCCAACAATCAGTTTTTCTATTCATTCAGATTATGATTTAGATTACTTAAAGACTGAAATTGATAGAATTGAAGATGAACTTAAATCGGTAGATGGAATATCTGAAATCACAATAACTGGATTACCAGAAAAAGAGATTGAAATATCTATTAATGAAGAAAAATTACTAGCATATAATTTATCTATAGAAGAAATTAATAGTGCTGTACTTAGAAATAATATTAACCTAACAGCTGGAAAAATAGAAGTAAATGAAAGTAATTATTTACTGCGTTCAAATAATAAATCTAGTTTCGCTAAAGATATTGGGAATACTATTATTAGAGTAAATAAAAATGGAAGTCCATTATATTTAAAAGATATTGCTGAGATTATTGATACCTGGTCAGATTCATCAATAGAACGTTATAGAGATAATAAAAGGTCTATCAATATTGTGGTTAGTAATACCGAAACACAAGATATTTTATTTATTGCGGATTATGTCAAAGATTATGTCAAAAAATTAAATAACAATAATAACAATATAGATGCAAAAATATTATTTGATGCTTCTAATCCACTAAAAGAAAGAATAGATCTTTTATCTAAAAATGGTATTATAGGATTTTTACTTGTTTTATTGTTTTTAACCATGTTTTTACATCCTAGGGTTTCTTTTTGGGTTGCATTAAGTATTCCTATTTCTTTTTTAGGCATGTTCTTTTTAGCACCTTCAGCCCCAATTACTATTAATATGATGACCATGTATGCCATGATTTTAGTCATTGGAATACTAGTGGATGACGGAATTATCATTGGTGAAAATATAATTCGAAAGTTCGAAGGTGGTTTAAATAGATATGATGCTGCTGTTGAAGGAACTATGGAAGTGTTTCCTGCTGTTTTTGCTGGTGTTTCTACAACAGCTGTAGCGTTTCTTTCTTTTTTCTTTTTTGAAGGTATGATGGGAGAATTTGGGTGGCAAATGGGATTTGTTGTCATTGCTACATTATTCTTCTCTTTGATAGAGGGAGCATTTATCTTACCTGCACATATTGCTTACTCAAAAGCATTAGACAAAAAACAAGAGAAAAATAAAATATCTCAATACTTTAATAGATTAATTAATACCTTAAGAGATGAGTATTATAGACCTATACTGTCTTATTTTTTAAAAAAAATACACATTTCATATCTTTTCTTTATTGGTCTATTTTGTCTATTTGTATTTGGCAGTGGTGTTAATTTTACTTTTTTCCCATCTATAGAATTAGATGATCTATACATTGAGTTTAAAACCAAGCCTGGAACAACTATGGAAAAAACCAAGATGTATGCAGATCAAATTTTAGAGATTGTTAATAAAGTAAATCAAGAATTAGAAGACTCATTAAATACAAACGTAATTGATGGCACAGAAATTAAAATAGGACCAAATTCACATCAAGGAAATATTGATATGTTCTTAACACCTCCTGAAAACAGAGGAATAAAAGCATATGATATCGTAGAAAAAATACGATCAGAAATTGGAGATTTTCCAGGTGTAGAAAATTTAATTATGGGAGTGGGGGATCCATTTGGAAAGCCATTAGCATTTGCATTGTTAAGTAATAACACACAAGAATTAGAAGCTGCAAGTGAAATGTTCTCAAAAAGCTTAGAGTCGATAGATGGTGTAGCCGCATCTTCAACAGACTATGAATATGGCCCAAATGAGATTAATTTTACTTTAAAATCTAAAGCATTGAGTTTAGGGCTTACAAATTATGAAATTTTCTACCAAGTTAGACAAGCTTTTTTTGGAACACAAATACAAGATTTACAAACAAATCAAGATGAAATGAAATTATGGGTTCGATATGATGAGGAGGATCAAAAATCATTTACTAATCTGGAAAACATGAAAATAAAAACAGAAAAAGGTGTTTTCCCATTAAAAGAATTGGTTCATTTTAGTATTGATAATAAGATCATGAGTATCAATAGAAAAAATGGCAGTAAAATTATTGAAATCGATGGCGAGTTAGCTAGTTCCAAATCATATAGTTCAGACATTATTGCAGAAGTTGAGTCTAATTTATTTCCAAAGATCAAAGAGAAATTTCCCTCTGTAAGATTGGAACTGTCAGGCTCTTCTGATGAGGGGACGGTTACGGCCAATTCAATGAAAAAAATCATGCCCGTATTTTCACTGCTCATATTATGTATTGTTTTGGTAACTTTTAGATCTAAAGCCCAAACTTTAATTGTATTTGTATTAATGCCTTTTACTCTAGTAGGTGTAATATTTGGTCATTTATTGCACGGTATGCCTATTAGTGTGCTATCTGGCTTTGGAATGGTAGCTTTAATAGGAGTACTTGTTAATGATGCTTTAGTGTTTATAACTGCATTTAATTTAAGGATGCGTAATGGAGAAAAGTTTTTAAGCGCATTAGAAGATACAGCCTTAACTAGATTTAGGCCTATTATGCTTACTACTATAACAACCGTTTTTGGGCTGCTACCACTTATATTTGAAAAAAGCATGCAAGCTCAATTTCTAATACCAATGGCAATATCCTTAAGCTATGGTATCATAATGGCAACACTATTAACTCTGTTATTACTACCTGTAATGCTTTTGACTATTAATAATATCCGATTATTCATTGCTAAAACAGATAACAGAGAAGCAGTAGAACCTGCTGTTAAAGAACTAAAACGACAACTATGAAACACTATTTAATATTATTATTATTATCGATTTCAGTATATGGTTTTTCTCAAGAAGTCTTAACCCTAGAAAAAGCTATTGAATACGGCATAGCTAATAGTAATGAAATTAGGATTGTTCAAAATGATGCGAGGATTGTCAAAAATATAAATCATATAGGTGCAGCAGGGATGCTTCCTAATATTGTTGTTTCATCTGGATATAATGGATCTATTAATGATGCTGAATTAGAATTTAATCCATTTTTAGATTTTGGTGGAGATATGGATTCAGATATTGAAGCCACACAGGCAAAATCATCTAACTTAACATCTTCTATTGGTCTAAGCTATAGGCTTTTTAATGGATTTAGAGGTATTTATACTTTAAGTAAGTTTCGTAATCAAAATATGATTGCTGATGAAAACACAAGATATCAAATAGAAAATAAAATATTAGAAGTTATAAGGCAGTATTACGACTTATTAAACAAAGAAAATATCTATAATACATTTAAAACCAGCTATGCTATTTCTTTAGATAGGTATAATCAAGTATTAGAACGTCATAATTTTGGATCTGTTTCTAAATTAAACCTACTCAATTCAGAAGTGAACTTAAACCAGGACAAAGTTAATATGGAGGAGGCTCGAATATCTGTTAAATCTAGTAGATTAAATATGTCTTTATTAATTGGAATACCAGATACATCCTTTACTCTTTCTCATGAATTTAACTTTAACTCAAATCTAAATCTTGAAGATTTATTAAAACAAATGGCTGAAAATAACAGCAGTATTACAATAGCAAAATTAAATTATGCTATTGCACAAGATGAATTAAAAATATCAAAAGCAAATTTTACTCCCAGTGTTGATTTTTTCTCTTCTTATTCATATAATAATAGAAAAAGTGAAACTAGCTTTATTAGTGAACAAAAGGACTATGGTGTTATAATTGGTTTGAATGTTGATATTCCTATTTTTTCTGCTAATATGAAAAGAAAAAGTTTTCAAAATGCTAAAATTAATTTAGAATCAAAAAATTACTCTTTAGAATACATAAACAAAACTATCAATACAGCGTTGGTTACGGCTTATCATACATATTCAGATGGTTTAAAGAATTTAGATTTACTGAAAAAAAACCTAGAAACCATAGAAAAAACAGCTAATATCAATAAAGACCTATATGATATGGGAAGAATAAGTAATCTAGAATATAGAGAATCCCAAATATTATTAGATCAAGCAGAAATTGATTACAATTCAAAACTGTCATTTATTAAGATTCAGGAATACTTAATATATCAATTATCAGGTCAGCTACAAATCAAATAAACTTTTGATAATCAATCAAAAAGAAACCATCTTACCCTTGTAATATTTTTGAAATATTCCTACCTTTAATTATTATGATATACCCCCTTTTGCTTCAATACAACAAGCAGTCTATATACTTTTGGTTTTACAAAATAATCTACCGATGAAAAAATATTTATTATTACTCTTAACATATCTTTTTGTGTCATTCACATATTCACAATCATGGTCTGATCCAATAATCACGGATTGTAATATGACAGTTGCATTAACCGATGATGTAAATATTACATTCAATGGAGAAGCAATAACAGAGCCGATTTGGATTGGAGTTGCAAATCCAAATGGAATAGTATCAGGGATGACTTTATATACTCCTGGTGAAGCAGGGGCTATAGCAGTATGGAGTTCAGAAGGGAACATAGATCAAATGAGTGCTGGGGATCCTTTAGTTTTTATTGTCGACTATAATGGAATCATTGCTGATGCAACTGTAGAATATAGCGCGATGTTTAATGCTGAAACTTGGGCTTGTAATGGCTTAACAGCTTTAACCGCTTTAACTGCTTTTTCTATAGAACAAGAAGATATACTTGGCTGCATGGAATCCGAGGCATGTAATTATAATGAAAACGCAACCCAAGATAATGGAAATTGCCTGTTTCCAATAGATTGCGATACATGCTCAGGAGAAACAGATGGAACTGGGACTATAGTGGATAATGATGGGGATGATGATGGCGTTTGTGATCCATTTGAAATTTATGGTTGTACAGATCCTGAAGCATTGAATTATAATCAAGATGGAACAGAAGAAGATGGATCTTGTCTATATGCCGGTTGCACAGATCCAGAAGCTAGTAATTTCTGTGCTGAATGTACTTTTGGTGATGATTCTTGCATATATGACCAAATTTTAGGTTGTACTGATTCAACAGCTTATAATTATAATCCTAATGCTATAGAGGATGATGGATCTTGTTCCTATAACCCTTGGGGTGAAGTCACTACCACTGATTGTAATATGACTATATTATTACCCGCTGATATTGTTATTACATTAGAGGGAGATACCATTAATCAAGCTTGGATTGGCGTTGTAGATAACAATGGAAATATAAGTGGTTCTGTATTTTGGACAGAAAATGAAGTAATATCCATTGCTGTTTGGGGACAGGAAAGTGGTTCAGATTTTGGATTTGAAGCAGAAGAAACTATTAATTGGGTAATATACACCGATAATGGAGATGTTTTAGGAGAAGCCACCTATATGCCTGAATTAGATAATGAAGGTAATTATAGCTGTAATGGTTTCGCAGGAGTAAGTAATATTAACTTTAACTCTTTCTCAAATTGTTCTGAAAATGAAATAGAAATTATTCTTACAGCATATGATTCGGATGGAGATGGTTGGAATTTTAATGTTGCAAATGTATATTTTGAAGATGTATTATTCGATCCAGTAGGATTAGGATTTACCTACACTTTACTAGAGGGATCACAAGAATCTATTCCATTTTGCATAGATCAAGCAAGCTTAGAAGGATGCTTTTCTGTTGATGTATTTTGTAATAATCCATTTGGTTTTTCTTGCTACGACGATCAAGTCTCTTGGACCTTAATAGATAGTGCAACAGAAGGTGATATATTCTATTTGTCGGGAGGAGCACCATATGAATATACCAACCCTTGTCCAGTTCCTGGTTGTTTAGATGAATTGGCATGTAATTATAATCAATGTACAGATATAGATGGCAATACAATTGCTTGTACTGAAGATGATGCATCGTTATGTGATTGGGATTGTTATGGCTGTATAGACGCTTTAGCGTGTAATTATGATCTAGATGCCACTATAGCATGTGTTGATTTTGATGGATTTGATTGTTGTGAATATGAAACATGCATTGGCTGTATGGATGAAACTGCATGTAATTATGATGAAGAAGTAACTATACCAGATGATTCATGTGATTATTCTTGCTATGGTTGTACAGATCCTGAAGCATGTAACTATGCTGCATCAGCAATTATTCCTTGTTATGAGCAAGGTCAAGAAATAGAAGACTTTAATTTTGCTGGATCTTTTGGAACTAGTAATTATTATTTTTATGATAGTTATTTGTCTTGGGAAGACGCTAACACTCTGTGTAATAATTTAGGTGGGCATTTATTATCAATTACTTCTCAAGAAGAACAAGATGTGATTACATCGTTATTAAGTAACACAGAAGGACTGTCATATTGGATTGGATTAAATGATGTAGAAAATGAAGGGGATTGGATTTGGTCAAGTGGAGAAGACTTTAATTTCTCAAACTGGAATACCATAAATGCTAATGGAGAATTATTAGATGGAATAGGGGACGGTGGTCCCGAACCAAATAATGTAGGCGTAAATGGAGAGAATTATGTGGAAATATACTCCGAAGGAACAATACAAGATGGTAATTGGAATGATGCTAATCATCCAGATGGACGAGGATTTATTCTCGAAATAGAAACTTGTTGCACATATATTCAAAATATATGTGAATCATGTGAAAATGGAACTATAATTAATAATGATATTAATGGTGATGGTATTTGTGATGAGGTGGATGTTTTTGGCTGTACAGATTCAATTGCTTGCAATTATTGTCCGGATTGCTCTTCTCAATATATTGATTTAGATTTTTGCTTTTTATCTTCTTCTAATGCTAATGCGACTATTGGTGTTTCGGGTGTTGGACAATTTGGGTTAGGTCCATTTGCTACAGACTTACAAGATGGAGATATTGTGGGATTTTTTCAACAGGTTAGTCCAGATATCTCGGAAACAGGTTATATATGTGTGGGGGGTTTAACCGGGAATGAAACAGATTGTGCTGGCCCTGGTGTATCTGGTTTTTCTTATCCAATACCATATGAAGATTTTGGATCGGCTAATCCAGGAGATCCTTCTTCTATATGGGTAGATGCGGGTGGAGCTTTTGGGCAAATTGCATTTTCAGTATTTTTTGCTGAAAATACTGGAGATCCTGGAATACAGCCTAGTCCAGCATCTGATGAGATTCTAGTTTTTGTAGAACGTGATGGCATTGTTTATACTACGGAGATTGAACTTGGTACTGTGCCTGGTTTAGGTCTGGCGACGAATTATGAGCAGAATGGAATATCATATTTATCTTCTTTGTTTATTGGTGATCCACTAACTGGAGGAGATGGCTCTATGGAGATAACAATTGCTAACCCAGTTTATGGAGAAGATTATTTTATTATCATAGAAGACATATACGGTTGCCCAGATACTCTTGAAATTGACTTAACTATTCCTCAGGAACCAATTAATGTTAATATTGTTGATTCTAGTGATTATAATGGTTTTGGTATTTCTTGTAACGGTCTTACAGATAGTTTTTTTGATATTGTAGTTTCAGGTGGTAGTGGAGATTATATTGTATTTCTTTATGAAACATTGTTAGATAATATCGGTTTTCAAGATTTAGTAGGTGTCGTGCAATCCCCTTCTTGTCCAGCTTTTTCTGATGATTGTGATAATATTATTTCCGAGGCTGATTTCAATGCGCAGTTTGACTATATTCCCGGCACTTATTACATTACTATTGTTGACACCTTAGGTTGTTCAAGTATTCAAAATGGTAATACAATTGAATTAAATGGTGAACAAGTTTCTTATTATGAGTTTACTATTACTGAACCAGAATTATTGCAGGCGTCTTCATTGGTGACTGATGTTTCTTGTTTTCTAGATGAAGATCAAGATGGTGTCAATGATTGTTATCCTGATTTTTGTGATGGATCTGTTCAAATAACAATAACAGGTGGAGCCGCTCCTTATATGATTGATCCTGATTTTGCAGTTTCTGTTGGTGTGGGGCCTGGATTTGTTGGGGAAGTGCTCGAACTAACCGGTCTTTCAGCAGGTTCATATTTAGCTCCTATAACAGATTCCAATGGTTGTGTTATTTTTCATGATTTTATCATCAGTGAACCAGAAGAATTAGCTATTTCTTTAGTCTCAGTTAGCGATTATAATGGATATGGTGTGTCTTGTAGTGGTGCAAGTGATGGCTTTATTCAGTATGAAGTTACTGGAGGAACTCCAATTGGAGGCAGTGTATATTTATTTTCATTTCCAGATGGTATTGATCCTGCTACGCCAAATCTTTCGGCTGGGGTTTACTCAGTTGTTGCTACCGACGGAAATGGCTGCTTAACAGATACATTGGTAGTAGAAATTACAGAGCCTGATGGAATGCAGTTAGTTGGTGAAAATATACAATCAACCGATTATATTACCTACTATAATGGTTATGGTACTGCATGTGCTAATATGATACCACCTAATGGTCAAATTGGAGTCAATACTCCAATAGAAGTCGAAGGTGGGATAGGTCCTTTTGTATATACATGGTTTATCGAAGAAAATGGCAGTTTAGTGGAAATTGATCCTACTTGGTTTGGCTCAGAATCTACTTCTTTAGATGGTGTTGGAGATGGAACCTATGTATTAATAATCTCTGATAGTGCAGATCCAGATGGTTGTGCATTAGAATTATCACCTTTTATTTTAGACCCGCCCGATCCTTTAGGGTTTGGTCCTGGTAATGGTGGATATATGAATGTTGATTATGATAATGATGGAGTAGTTGATGACTGGTCTCAAGATGTTTTGTTTATTGAAGAATCGACGGATTTAAATGGTTATATGACTGGAGAGTTGTTGGTGTTTGGAAATTATGGTGTGCCATGTAATGGATCTAATAATGGATTTATAAATATTGATGTTTCGGGAGGTTGTGCTCTTTTAGGTTGTGAGTATTTTTATTCATGGACGGCAGAGAGTTTTTCCGGTGAAGTTATTGATTTAAATGGCCAAGAGCTAAATGAAGATCTTATTGATTTATCAGCGGGTATTTATACAGTGGTAGTGACAGATGAAAACTATGATTATCTTGATTCATCATTAGATAATACAAATTCTAATTGTTATTTTTCTCAGACATTTATTTTAAATGAGCCTACTGATCCTTTAGAAGTAGATGTATCTATTTATCAGTTTACAAGTAATTATTTAGTTTCAGACCCTGATTCTCCTCAATATAATTCTGATTACTCTGCTTATGTTACTAATCCAGATTTAGTGCCTTATGAAAGTAGTAATATTGAATATGGTGTTTCTTGTTATGGCGCATCAGATGGTCTTATAAATATTGATGTTTCGGGAGGTACTGGATTATATACTTATCAGTTATTACTTGACGATACATTATTAGTAGATTTTGGTGCTTTTAATTTAGATGATTTTGCTACAGGTGATGGGTTTAATTTTGACGGTTTATTAGCAGGAACATATATGCTTTATGTTTTTGATTCTAATTACAACGTGTATTTAGAAAATTACATGGATGTATTTCCATCATCAGATTATTCTTCTTGTGCTTTTGAAATGGAAATTGCGATTACGCAGCCAGATGAGATTGTTATAAACTATAACTTAGCTGATTATGATGGCTATAATGTTTCGTGTTATGAACTATCTGATGCTTTTATTGATGTCTCGGTCACTGGGGGTATAGGAAATGGATCAGAATATAATTATACTTATTCTTGGTCGGGCCAAGATTTAGATGGCAATTCAATTGATTTATTTGGTCAGGATAATTATCCGGATTTAAGTGGAATCCCGTCCGGATTATATGAATTAATTGTATATGATGGCAGTGTGTCTTCCAATAATTTTTATGGCTGTTCAGATACAGTTACGATTGAATTAATTGCTCCCGATCCAATTGAAGTAATACTCGATGATCCATTATTTGAAGAAAGTTGCTTTAATATTTCTTGTTGGATAGATGAAAATAATGATGGGTTTAATGATATTTCGGATGGTCAAATCATAGTAGATGAAATAGTATTCCCTAGTTCTGGGCAAGGGTTTTCATATTATTGGACATTTAATGGAATCCCTATAGATTTTGATAATAATCTTCCTTCAAGTTTATTTCCATCAATCTCTGAACTTCCTTCCACTGGGGAAGGTCCGGGTGGTATATCAGGTTTGTCATCTGGTTATTATCAATTACATATTGAGGATAATCTAACAGGTTGTAATAATATTTTTGGGCCAATATTCATCTCGGAGCCACAATTATTTTCTTCTAATATAGATAATGTAAGCATTTCTGATCTTGATGGAGATGGTGGCGATAATGATTACAATGGATATAGTGTTAGTTGTCTTGACGCATCCGATGGTATTATTAGAGTTGAAATGGAGGGTGGCAGTGGTGAGTATTTTATTCAGTTTTATGATAGTAGCGGATCATTTATTGAACTTGATACTACCTTGACTAATAGTCTTGGGGATGTTAATGTCCCTTGTGAAATTGATTTAATCGAAGATACAGATATAGATGGGGATGGTATCCCTAATGATGAAGATGATGATATAGATGGGGATGGGGAATATGATTCAAATGGTAATTGCATTTCTAATTGTAATAATGCAATTCAGTATGATGGAGATGGCAATTGCATCGCTAACTGTGAAGATGACGATGATCTGCCTTATTTTGCTGGTTCCATGTCGATGATTGTAGAATTTGATAATCTATCGGCAGGCATATACTCCATTGTTATTTATGATGGGTCTTGTCAAGAAGAACAAGTAATTAATAATATTGAGTTGGTAGCTCCACCTGATTTATTGGAAATAGATCCTGTGGTCATTACAGATGTTTCATGTAATGGAGGTTCAGATGGTATGCTTGTAACTAGTTTTTTTGGAGGTTTACCAAATAATTGGAATTGGGGTCTATATTATAGTGGAACCAACTCTCTTGTATATATTGATGAAGAGCCTGTGGTGGGAGTGAATTTAATTGAGCCAGGAGAGATAGTGATTGAAGGTCTACCTGTTGATACATTTGATTTAGTTGTCTATGATATTAATGGTTTGGTATTTAGTGATGATAGTTTTTCATATTTAGGTTTAGCGGCAGATACTACATATTGGTATTTGAATGATGGTTGTCATGCTATTGTCGAAGATATTATAATTTCAGAGCCTGTGGCACTTGATACATTGAACTTTAATATTACACATCCTTGTTTTGATGATGAAGAGAATTGTAATTCTGATGGCTTATTCACATGTAGCATTCTAGGTGATTATCCTCCTTTTAATTTAACTTTGGTTGATTTAGTGATCAGTGATACTACTGTATTAGGTCAATTTGGTAATGATGTTTCAATTTCTAATTTAACTTGCAGTAATTACATCCTGTTAGTTGAGGATCAAAATGGATGTGAGTCGCAGTTTAATATTCCAATAGGCTGGGGATATTCAGAAGAATTGAATATGCCATCTCCAGTAATTAATTCATATAATCCTAATTTTTCAGATGTTTTAGAGAATATCGATTTGCCTGATTGTGAATTTTCATCTGATGGATCTATTCTTTTCCCCACGTTTAGCAGTAATGATGTGGAATTTACATTTACTCATTTTTGGGGTGTTGACTTAAATTCAGATGGTGAATATGATTATACAACATTTGATGAAGATTTAATCGATCTCTCTATTGGAAATTATTCGTTGCATATTGTGGATGATCTATATGGGTGTGAAGTTATTTATGAATATTTTTTAGAATCAGAGTATGATTGTCCTGAAGTTCCAACTGGATTTTCACCTAATGGTGATGGCATTAATGATTACTGGGTGATTGGATCTATGGAAGAGTATATAGGTGCCGAAGTTCAGGTCTATAATAGATGGGGTGATCTTGTTTTTTATTCAGAAAATAACACAGAGTATTGGGATGGGAAAAATGATAAAGGAAAAAATATGCCAACAGCAGATTATTTTTATATAATTAAAGATATTGATGGTGTTGCTATTAGTCATGGGAGGGTAACTTTGCGCCGTTAATCCTCAAAACTGCTTTTTATCTCTTGAAAATTCGTATATTTATTGTAGTATTATAGCCCTAATTATTAAAATAATAGACTTTATCTATCAATAAGTAGAATGGAAAGATTTTATTTTTTATTTTTTTTCGTCTTATTATCTTTTTGTGTGGGCTATGCTCAGCCTGATCCTCCTGATGATTGTATTGTAGATGCTGGTGTTGAGTTAACACCAGGACCGACGATAGATCCTTTTTTTACTGGTCTTTCAACTTATGCTTCTGAAACAACTGTTCAAATGTGCTATACTGTTGAACAATATAATACACCTGGGACACAAAATTGGATGCATGGTATTATTCCTTTATTTGGTCCTGGCTGGGATTTAAGTACACTACAGCCAGTTGGTCAGCCAGAAACGCAGTTTTGGTCTGGTGGTGAATGGATATGGGTTGACAATATTACAGCTGGCATTACAGGTGAATTTATTAATAGTCCAGGTTGGTTTTTTGATGCTGGATCTGGAGGTGGTACTTTAGATGGTGATCCTACTGATAATTGGGGAGATGGTAATAATGGGCCATGGACCTTTTGCTGGGAAATTACTACTCAGTCTTGTCCTCCACAGTTTAATGAAGCTAGTTTGATTGTAGAAATTTTAAATTTTGCTGATTCAGAAACAGGTAGTTGGAATAATCCTGATGCTTTAGCCCAGTGTATTGATGATCCTTCATATTACATTCAAGGTCTTCAACTTGATTGTCCAACTTGTGATGATTCTATTTTAACTGTATATAGTCCAACTTGTGAGAATATTGATGAAACAGGTGGGGTTGTTATTGTTGAGCCGCAAGGAATAGGACCTTGGAATTATATTTGGTTTAATCTCGATAGTGGAGAGATAGTTGAAGAAAACTTCAATATTGCATCTGATGTTTTTAGTGTAGGAGGATTAGAGCCGGGTGAATATTTAATACAGGTAGAAGATTTAGGGTTTGCTGGTGGATGTTCTGCAGGTCAAACTTTTTTTATTCTCCCTCCAGAAGATATATTAGTGGAGTTTGATGTTAGTGACGCAAATTGTTCTGATTTGAATGATGGTTCTATAGAAATTTCCAGTATAATGAATAGTAATTGTATTGATCCTGATTTAATTGCTGAAGATATAAATTCAGATGGTGTGATTGATAATAATGATTTTTCTTGCCCTTCTACAGCAGATGAAGTTTGTGGTTGTGATTTCGTAACCTACTTTAATTCTTGTCAAGCAGAGAACTGGTATGGTATTACTGCTTATGAACTAGGTGATTGTTCAGGATTTCCAAATTATGATATTGTGTGGACTAGTAGTAACTCTATGGAATCTCCTAATTGGGATGGAGAAATAATTAATTTATTGCCAGGTGAATATACAGTGTCTATTACAAATTCAGATAATACTAGTCCTGTGTTTGGTTGTGATTTTCAAACAACTGTGACAGTAGGATCTCCAGATCAATTTATTTCTGACTTTACAATCAATGATATATCTTGTTTTATTGATGATAATGATGATGGTATTAATGATATTTCTGATGGGTCAATAACGATTAATCTTATTGGAGGCACAGCTCCTTATACTATTTTTGCTGGTAGTTTAGATGGTTTAGATTTGGGTAGTCAAGATGGAAATCCTATTGTTTTTGATAATTTAAGTGCTGGAGACTATTTTTTTACGCCTCTTGATTTTTTTGGTTGTATGGTTGAAACTCAAGAAGTCTTTTTTAGTATTTCTGAGCCAGGGCCATTAGCATTAGATGGTGATGTTGTAATTTCAGATTATACTGGATTTGGTGTTTCATGTAATGGGGGAAATGATGGGTTTATCAATATTGATATACTAGGTGGCACTGGGTCTTATGAATTTGAGTGGTCTAATGGTGATTCAAGTCAAAACTTAACTAATGTTTCTGAGGGTACATATTCTTGTATTATCTCTGATGAAAATAATTGTGAGTTGGTTTTAAGTGACTTGGTTTTAACTGCACCTAATACAGTTAGTATTATTGCTACTGAGATTATTCCGGTGTCTTGTAGTGGTGCTTCTGATGGTTCAATTTCCATTGATATTAGTGGTGGTGTCTCACCATATGATTTTGTTTGGTCTGGTCCTGGTGGTTTTTTCTCAAATACTCCTAATATATCTAATGTTTCAACAGGAGAATATATAATTACAGTGATTGATGATAATGGTTGCGAATATCAAGAAACTTTTAATGTAACTACACCCAATCCGATTATAATTGATTCCTCTGTTAGTGATGTTTCTTGTTTCACTTTTGATGATGGTGAAATTAATATAACAATTTCTGGTGGTAATTCACCTTATACATTTGATTGGTCTAATGGCAGTTCTGATGAAGATCTTAATAATCTTCCGCCTGGAATCTATGAGCTTATAGTTTTTGATAATGAGGGTTGTTTTGAAAATGCCGTTTATGAAATATCGGAACCATTGTTGCTAACAGCTAGTGTAACAACTGAAGATGTTGATTGTTTTGGAGATAATACGGGATCAGCGAATGCTAATATCAGCGGAGGAACTCCTCCATATACAGAGACTTGGAGCGGAGGAGCTAATCCTAATAACTTATTTGCAGGATTGTATGATTTAACTATTAGTGATTTTAATGATTGTGTATTTGTTATATCTGATATTTTGATTGACCAACCTGATAGTGAATTAGAATTAACGGCATCAGTTACTGATGTATACCCTTGTAATGGTGGACAGAATGGTTCTATTGATCCAGTAGCAATAGGAGGAACTCCTCCATATGTATATTTTTCCCCCGGAGTGGCTAATTTCAATGCGCTTTCTGCTGGTTTATATACTGTGACAGTGACTGATGGCCTAGGTTGTGAAGCAGATATGAACTTCTTTGTTGATGAACCGGATGCTGTATCGCCTAATCTTACTGTTACTCCAGCTTCTTGTTTTGGTTTAAATGATGGACAAGCTAGTGCTATACCGATTGGAGGTACCGCCCCGTACACATTAACATGGATTGATGCTTCTGGTAATTCTGTGGATATTGATAATTTATTTGCAGGTAGTTATTTATTGTCAATTGAAGATGCTTTAGGTTGTACGTATAGTGAAGTATTTGTTGTGTCAGAGCCATCTCCGTCAGACATAGAAGTGTTATTGGATGATGAGGCATCCTGCTTAGATCCTTTTAGCGTTAGTGTAGTTGGTATTTTAGGTAGTGGTGGTTCTTGGTCTGGATCAGGTCCTGGTAATGTAGTATTCTCGGATCCTTTTAGTTCGCAGACGGAAGTAACAGTATTTGAATATGGTGTATATGATATTGTATTCACTAATGATTGTGGTGAAGAAATCATATTGCCAGTGTCAATGATGTCAATTCCTCCTTCTGGTGTTGCCATTCCACCAGTTGCATATTGTGATTTTGAAACGTCACTAGAGGGAATATCTAATACTTCATCAGGTTTTTGGACAGTATTGGAAGCTCCAGAAAACACTAATGTAAATATAGAAAATCCAAGTTCATTTAATACGGAAGTTTTCATGACACCTATTAATTCAAATCAGGAATGTTGTTATGGTGATTATTTATTTGAATTCAACTCTTGTGGAGAGAAGGATATTGTCCCATTTAGTATACAAAAGTCAGCACCTGATTTTGGTATTTCGACTTTTGAAGATTGTATTTTAGACGCCAGTATTTTTATAGAAAATCCAATTTCATTTACAGATGTATTAATTGATCCGGGTTCATGGGAATGGGAAGCTGTAGGTAATGATGGTGTGGTCAGTGTAGATTATTCCACTCCCTATGCAATTAATTTTAGTGTGTCGGAGTATGGTTTATATGAGTTTCGGTATTTGATTTGTGATACGTTTTATCAGCATTTTGTTGGTTTTTCTTGTCCTTTACAGTTGCCAAATGCATTTACACCAAATGGAGATATGAATAATGATGCTTTCTTAGGGAATCAGCTCATTCCATTTATTCATTCTCAAATAAACTTTACTGTATATAATAGATTTGGTCAAATTGTGCATGCTCAAAATAATTATGATTTTCAAGGACATCTTTGGGATGGAACAACAAATACTTTTGAAGACAAGTCCTTGAATGATGGTGTTTATTATTATGTTTTAGAGTTATTTAATAATGCAAATCGCAGAAAAGAACGGTATAATGGTTTTGTATATTTATTTAACGGTATTGAATAGTTGTGGTATTATAAATTAAATTGTTTGTTATGAAGAATATTTTATTATTTATGGTAATTTTATCAAATTACTTTGTGTTTGGTCAGTTAACATGGGAAGAAACCAATACGGGTTCTACATGTACTATATCTATTGGTGAATTTGCTACTTGGGGGATGACAGATCCTACTCTTAACGGAGAAGATTTACCTGACGGAGCTTTAATCGGCGTCTTTTTCCTTAATTCTGATGATGAATATATTTGTGGAGGAGCAGAAACATGGCCTGGGGTTGGCCAAGGAATGATTGCACTATCACCTTGGGGAGATGATTCAACTACTGGAGATGTGCAAGATGGTTTTGTTGAGGGGGAAGCATTTAACTGGTTCGTTAGAATTTGTGATGGTACTTGTTGGGATGATATTGATGGCGATGGTCTTTTAGATACCGGTGAAGTTTTAGAAGGTACAGATTATTACGCTGCAAATGCAGAAATGGTCCCTTCTAATGCTATGTTAACAGGAACAGTTTATAGTACTAATGCAATGGCAGGGCTTGCAAGTGCAGATTTTGTAGAATATATTGAAGGTGAGGAAGAAACAGAAGAATTGACTTGTGAATGTGAATATGGTATGGCAGTACCAAATGGATCACTTTGTTTTATTTTTAATGCATGTTCAGATCCATTAGCTAATAATTATTGTCCTGGCCTTGGTTCAGAAAACACTACATATTATAATGAAGCTTGTACATATGATGACGCAATTGAGGGATGTATGTGTACAGAAGCTGTCAATTATGATGCTGCTGCATCTGTAGATGATGGTTCTTGTTATGTTGTAGATGGGGGATGTTCAGATCCTTTAGCAGATAATTACTCAGGCGTAGAATGTGCTACTGCTACTTTTTTAGCTGAAAATTGTGAATTTGCAGGCTGTATGTGTTCAGACGCTTATAATTATGATGCTACTGCTTCTGTAGATGATGGTTCTTGTTGGGTATTATCTGGTGGATGTAGTGACCCAGAAGCAAATAATTATTCTGGTGATGAGTGTGCTTCGGCTAATTTTGTGACGGAAGATTGCCAATATACAGCTGTTGACGTTGATTTAGAATGGGATTATGATATAACAGATGGTAATATGACTATTCAAATAGGTGCAGATGTAGTTACTTTTAATGGGGAAGCTCCTCCTATTGGATCTTTAATTGGTGTATTTTTTACAAATGATTCAGGTGAACTTCAAAATGCAGGATATTTAGAATGGACAGGTGATCAATTAGCACTTGCTGCATGGGCATCAGAATCAGGTTATGACAATGGATTTGAAGTAGGAGAAGAGTTAACTTGGGGTTTGTCAATTGGAGGCGAAGATTTTTTAGCTACATCTTCATTGATGAATACCGCTGCACCATTTTCTGAAAATTTTGTTGCAAATGGTTTTGGCCAATTATTGTCAGCCACATTTGAGGGTGAATTAACATCTATTTTGGGATGTACAGATGAAACAGCTTATAATTATAATTCTGATGCAACCGTGGATGATGGATCTTGTTATTCTTTAGATTTTGATTATACTATCACCGATGGTAACATGACCATTCAAGTTTCCCAATCTGCTGTTACTTTTAATGGGATAGGTGAAGAACCGCCATGTGGTTCTTTGTTAGGAGGTTTTTATACAAATGCATCAGGTCAATTACAGTGTGCTGGTTATCAAACTTGGTGTGATGATTTTGATAATAGCCAATTAGCAGTGCCGTTATTTGCTTCTGAGTCAGGAGAAGATAATGGTTTTGAAACAGGTGAGGAGATTACTTGGGTGTTATCTGTTTATGGTCAAAGTTTTGTTGCGGATTATATTTTAATGAATCCTTCTCCGCCATTTTCTGAAACTTTTATTGCTAATGGATTTGGTCAATTACTTGTTGCTGAATTTAATGGTGAAATTGATGGCGTGATAGGTTGTACAGATGAAAATGCTGAAAATTATAATCCAGATGCTACGATAGATGATGGTTCTTGTTCTATTACTGGTTGTACAGATGAGTTAGCATGTAATTATGATGAATCTGCGGTTACGGATGATAATTCTTGTTATTATGAACTTACATGGTATTATGATGAAGATGGTGATGGCTTAGGAGATGACATATACTCTGTAGTTGCTTGTGATCCTCCAGGTTCTGATTTTGCAGATAATCCAGATGATCCATGTCCTTATGACGCAGAAAATGATAGTAATGGTAATGGCATATGTGATTCTGAGGAAGTGTTAGGCTGTATGAATGTAAATGCTACTAATTATGATTTTTATGCTAACGTAGATGATGGTTCATGTATCATCCCAGGATGTACAGACCCAAATGCATTTAATTATTCTGATGAAGCAACAGAAGATAATGGCTCTTGTATTGATATTGTTGAAGGGTGTTTAGATGCTTCAGCTTTAAATTATAGTTCTGAGGCAAATACCAATGATGATAGTTGTTGTTATATTTCAGGGTGTACAGATGAAACAGCATTAAATTATAATGATATTGCATGTTTTGACGATGATTCTTGTATTGCAGTTGTGGAAGGCTGTACAGACCCTGCATCATTTAATTATGATCTAAATGCCAATACTGATGATGGATCATGTGTCCCTTATGTATTTGGTTGTCTTGATTTAGAAGCATGTAATTATGATTCTAATGCTAATACAGATAATGGTTCTTGTGACTATGCTCAAGAATATTATGATTGTAATGATGTGTGTTTAAATGATACTGATGATGATGGTATTTGTGATGAACTAGAAGTATTAGGTTGTACAGATGAAGAAGCGTTTAATTATAATTTAGATGCAACAGAGGATGATGGCTCATGTGTTGAGGTTATTTTTGGATGTACAGATCCAACAGCATGGAATTTTGATATTACTGCAAACACAGATGATGGTAACTGTTGTTACATATCTGGATGTACAAATTCAGAATCTTTTAATTATAATTCAAATGCATGTTTTGATGATGATTCATGTATTGCAGTTGTGGAAGGCTGTACAGACTCGTCAGCATTTAATTATGATTCAGGAGCAAATACAGACGATGGTTCTTGTGTAGATTATGTATATGGCTGTCTTGACTTAGATGCATGTAATTATGATTCATCTGTAAATACAGATAATGGCTCATGTGTGTATGCAGAGGATTATTATAATTGTGATGGTAACTGTATTAATGATATAGATGGCGATGGTACATGTGATGAATTAGAGATTGGAGGATGTACAAACCCTATCGCCTTAAATTATAATCCCGACGCAACAGAAGATGATTTTTGTCTTTTCCCTGGTTGTTTAGATGATGGAGCATGTAATTATGATCCAGCAGGTTTTTATTATGAATTAATTGATTGTGAATATGAATCTTGTGCAGGTTGTACAGATAGTGACGCTGATAATTATAATGCAGATGCTACTCTTGATGATGGTTCTTGTATTATCTCAGGTTGTACAGATGCTACAGCCTGTAATTATAATGAATTAGCAAATAATGATGATGGCTTTTGTGAATACCCAGAAGAGTATTACAATTGTGATGGAGTAGCTATAAATGATGAAGATAATGATGGAGTAGCTGATGAAATGGAAATCATTGGATGTGTAGATGAAACTGCTTGTAATTATGATTCGAATGCTACTGAGAGTTGTGTAGA